>CAKSOR010000117.1 GCA_934477985.1 uncultured Eubacteriales bacterium | reverse complement strand
GATCCTGGAGGGGTATTTCCGCGAGCTTGCCGAGCTTCCGAATCTCAATCTCGACAAGCCCTGGTGGGACGAGAACCTCCGCGCGAGCATGACCTTCAACGGCAAGTGCTATTCCTTCATCGGCGACCTCTCGGTCATGCCGTATGAGTGCCGCTATGTCATTCACATCAACAACACGCTCGCCGACAAGCTGAAGATCAGCGACCGCTATCAGACCGTCCGCGACGGCAAGTGGACGCTCGATCAGCTTTACAATGACACGAAGCTCGCGTATTCCGACCTCAACGGAAACGGCACGGTCGAGTTCGGCGACCAGGTCGGAATCTGCTCGAATCTGCGCGCGATGAGCTACTTCATGATCGCGGGCGGCGAGAATATTTACACGTCGGACAAGGGACTGCCCGGGTTCAACGGGCTTTCGGAGAAGGCTACCGACATGTATTCGAACATCCTCGAAAAGCTCTTTGTGAACGAGTCGGCGATGATCGCCGGAATGAAGTTCCCGGACGGCAAGAACTGGACATCGGCTTTCACCGACGGAATCTCGCTCTACCTCTTTGAACCGCTCGGCTCGATGAAGAAATTCAACGAGAC
This sequence comes from uncultured Eubacteriales bacterium, assembly GCA_934477985.1. Classification (GTDB taxonomy): domain Bacteria; phylum Bacillota; class Clostridia; order Oscillospirales; family CAG-272; genus Flemingiibacterium. The sequence goes on along the minus strand of CAKSOR010000117.1, from coordinate 6,791 downwards.
CGATTTCGATTACGGCGCGCTGCCGATACCGAAATACGACGAGTCGCAGAGCGATTACATTGTCCCGATTATTCACTTTGTCCACTCGAATTTCGTCACAAAGCTCGCGAAAGACCCGGAGATGATCTCAACCGTGCTTGAGAATCTCTCGGCTGAGTCCTACAAGACCCTCCGTCCGGCGTACTTCAAGAAGGTGCTCGAGGGCAAGCGCGCGCAGGACGAGGGAACGCTCGACATGCTCGATCTGATTTTCTCGAGCGAGACGGTGCTTAATCAGGCGTGCGTCTTCGACTGGGGCGGACTGACCTCGAACCTCAACTCGAACGCCCGTGACAAAAACGAAAGCGTCAGTTCGGTCATAGCGACGATCCTTCCGTCGGTCAAGAGCGATATTGAGAAGACGATTGAGTTCTACAGCGAATGAAAAATAAATTCTACACAAATGCACCTCCGGCTCTCACGCCGGAGGTCTTCGGGCATCCGACCGCGGAATATCGCGGCGCGCCCTTCTGGGCCTGGAACTGCCGCGTCACGCCTGAGCTGATCGATCGTCAGCTCGGGGTTTTCCGCGAGATGGGCTTCGGCGGGGCGCATGTGCACTCGCGCGAGGGGCTCGCCGTGCCGTATCTCTCGGACGAGTTCATGTCGCTCGTGAAGCACACGGTCGAAAGGTCGAAGGAGCTCGGGCTGAGAACCTGTCTCTACGACGAGGATCGCTGGCCGTCGGGCTGCGCGGGCGGAATCGTGACGCGCGACCGTGAGAATGTCATGCGTTATCTCGAGTTCTCGGAAAAAGCGCCTGAGAGACCGTTTGCCGTCTATGACATCGAGCTTGACGGCAGAATGAGGTCGTTCAGGCGGATAACCGACGGTTCGGAAGCGGAGCATCGTGTGTTCTACGCGGTGGTTGTCGACGCACCGCGGGAGGGCACGCACAACGGCGAGAGCTATGTGAACACCCTCTCGAAGAAGGCGATTGACGACTTCATCGAGTCTACTCACGCGCGATACAAAGCGGTGCTCGGCGACGATTTCGGCACGACCGCGCCGTCGATCTTCACCGACGAGCCGGAATACGGTCAGGCAAGACGGGTCGGAAACAGGCTCGGAACGCCGAGAATGCCTTGGGACGCGGAGCTTCCGGAAAAGTATTTTGCGAGGTGGAACGAAAGCCTCGTCGACAACATTCCGCTGCTGTTCTTTGACCCCGCGGACGGCGAGCCGACGGCAAGATGGCGGTATTTCGCGCTGATCACCGACATTTTCGCCGAATGCTACGCCGACAATATCGGAAGCTGGTGCGACAAAAAAGGCATACTTCTCGCCGGACATATGATGTTCGAGGATACGCTCGCGGCGCAGACGACCGCGAACGGCGAGTCGATGCGGCACTACCGGGCGTTCGGAATTCCCGGTATCGACATTCTGTTTGGCGCGCACGAGTACACGACCGCCAAACAGTGCCAGTCGGTCGTGCGTCAGTACGGCAAGGAGGGGATGCTCGCCGAGCTCTACGGCGTGACCGGATGGGAAGCCGATTTCCGCGATTACAAGCACCAGGGCGACTGGCTCGCGGCGCTCGGCGTGACCTTCCGCGTGCCGCACCTCTCCTGGATGTCGATGAAGGGCGAGTCGAAGCGCGATTACCCGGCGTCGATCTTCTCGCAGTCCTGCTGGTACAGGGAGTACAAATACCTTGAAGATCACTTCGCGCGGCTCGGAATGGCGCTGACACGCGGAAAGCCGATCGTCAGGATCGCGGTCATACACCCGGTCGAGAGCTGCTGGCTGAGCTTCGGCACGCTGTCGGATTCGGGAAGGCTCGACGAGCTCGAGCGGAATTTCAAATCGCTCGCCGAATGGCTGCTGTTTGGCGGGCTCGATTTCGACTATCTTAGCGAGAGTCTGCTGCCCGACGAATACCGCGCGGGGAAGCGTTTCGGCGAGATGGAGTACGACGTCGTCATCGTCCCGCCGCTGTTTACGCTGAGAAGCTCGACGGTCGATATTCTCACCGGGTATTCGAAGCGGGGAAGGCTGATCTTTCTCGGCGAACCGCCGGAGCTTGTCGACGCTCTTCCGTCCGACCGCGCGAAAAAGCTCGTTGAGACAATCGCCTTCTCGGAATACCGCGTTCTGTCGGCGCTTGAGGATTTCCGCGAGGTCGACATCAGAAGCGCCGACGGCAGCCGGGCAAAGGACTTTCTCTATAATTATCGTGAAGAGGAAAACTGCCGCTGGCTGTTCATAGCGCGCGGAAAGCTGCCGGAGAAGCGATTCCGTCCGGCTGACCGGCTGACGATAGAGGTGCGCGGAGAGTTTTCGGTCGACCTTTTCGATACGCTGAGCGGCAGGGTGACGCCGGTTCCGGCTGAGACAGCCTGCGGGAAAACGCGCTTCACGCACGACTTTTTCGCGCACGACAGTCTGCTCGTGAGACTCACGTATGGCTCGCGTGAGGTTAAAGTGCCAGCGGCGCGCGCCAAAGTCAGCGAAACGCCGATCCGCATGCCCGGGCGCTTTGAACTGCTCGAGCCGAACGTGCTGCTGCTCGACACGGCTGAGTTCGCGGTCGATCCGGTCGACCTTGAGAGCGCCGACTGGCAGCCCGAGGAGGAGGTTCTGCGGATCTCGCCGATCGCGTCGAGGCTCGCCGGAGTGCGCCCGTTCGTCCGCTTCGACTGGCAGCCCTGGGCGCGCCCCGAAACCGAACCGCACCGTCTCGCGCTGAGATTCAGCTTCGATTCCGAGGTTGACCGCGAAGCGTCATTGGCGCTCGAGGACGCGGAACTCAGCGAGATTTTCGTGAACGGCGAGAGGGTGACCGCGCGTCCGGACGGGTATTTCATCGACGAATCTGTCGGTGTCGTCCGGCTTCCGGGGATAAGGCGCGGCAGGAACGAGATTGCCGCGGTGATTCCGTTCGGCGACCGGACGAAGCCCGAGGCGTTTTATCTGCTTGGAAGGTTCGGCGTGCGGGTGAACGGCTCGACGCGCACCGTGACGGCGCTTCCGGAGAACATCGGTTTCTCGCCGCTCTGCGAACAGCTTCTGCCGTTCTACACCGGACCGCTTGATTATGTCTGCCGCTTTGAGAGCGGCGGGCGTACGGCGGTCAGACTGCCCGACTTTGTCGGCGCGGCGGTCAGAGTCTTCGTCGACGGCGAGGACCGCGGACTGATCGCGTTCGACCCGTACCGGCTCGGGTTCGATGTCCCGGCGGGTGAGCATGAGCTGCGGCTGAGACTATATCCGACCCGCTTCAATCTGCTCGGCGCTCTGCACAACAACGACAGCGAGGAGTACCGCATCGCGTCGTTCGTCTGGCGTCAGACCGGCGACAAGTGGACCTAGGGTTACCGTCTCCGCCCGAGCGGGATATTGTCCGAGCCGATAATTGAGAAGATTTAAGGCAACACCGCACAATTCACGGCTTGCGCCTTAAGCACGTATCTGCTTGCGCCTTTTCCGTCATACTTCACAAAAATTCTTGACAGGGGCGGTACCCTGCCTGCGAATTTTTGTATCGTCTGACGAAAAATTCGCTGACGCATCTACGCGCTTAGAATTATGCGGTATTGCCTTAACATTTCGTACATTGACATGCCGCCGCGAAAGTGATATAATAGACTGAAGGGAATGAGGTTCTCCCGCGGCTTTCGCCGGAACCGCCGATATTTCAGGCTGATGACTTCTGCGTTTTTGACGCGGAAGAGTCAGCCTTTTTCGCGACTGGCGGCAGACCCGCCGGAAAGGATTTTTATGCTCGCTTCATTCGCACTCATCTTCATCTTCGGGCTCGGGCTCGCGCAGATCGCGTCGGGACTCAAACTTCCGCGCATCGTCGGCATGATCGCCGCCGGGATACTTATCGGTCCGTTCGCGCTCGATCTTATCGACGGCTCGGTGCTCGGCATCTCGGCTGAGCTCCGGGAAATTGCGCTCGTCGTCATTCTGCTGCGCGCCGGGCTGTCGCTCGACCCCTCCGATCTCAAAAAGGTCGGGCGTCCGGCGCTTCTTATGTCGTTTGTTCCGGCGTCGTTCGAGATACTCGGCTATTGCCTGGTCGCGCCGCGGATTTTCGGAATCAGCTTTATCGACGCGGCGGTCATGGGCGCGGTGCTGAGCGCGGTCTCACCGGCGGTCGTCGTCCCGCGGATGATCTCGCTTACCGAGAAAGGGCTTGGAACACAAAAGCGCATACCGCAGATGATCATGGCGGGCGCTTCCTGCGACGATGTATTCGTGATTGTGCTCTTTATGAGCTTCACCGACATCGCGCGCATCGGACGGACGAGGATTACCGACCTCTGCGGAATCCCGGTCTCGATCGTGCTCGGAATGGTGCTCGGCGCGGTCGTCGGGCTCGCGGCGGCGTATGGCTTCGAGTGGCTGCACAGCCATGGAAAGACTGTCCGGAACAGCCTGAAGGTCATCATTCTGCTGGCGCTGGCACTGCTGCTCGCGTCGGTCGAGAAGATCTCGGTGCTTCCGGTCTCGGGACTGCTCGCGGTGATCTGCATGGCTTGCGCGCTGAACAAGAAAGCGCCGGAGTGCGTCACAAAGCGGCTCTCGGAGAAGTTCGGCAAGATCTGGCTTGCGGCTGAGGTGCTTTTGTTCGCGCTGCTCGGCGCTTCGGTCGACGTCAGCTACACGCTGAAAGCCGGGCCCGGCGCGATCGCGGTGATTTTCGCTGCGCTGATATTCCGCGCGGTCGGGGTGCTTGTCTGCCTTATCGGGACGAAGCTCAGCTTCAAAGAGCGCCTGTTCTGCGTCATCGCGTACATCCCGAAGGCGACTGTGCAGGCGGCGATCGGCTCGATACCGCTCGCGATGGGACTTGACTGCGGCGAGATCGTGCTGTCGGTCGCGGTGGTCGGGATTCTTCTGACCGCGCCGCTCGGGGCGATGGGAATCGACCTGTTTTCAGAAAAGCTGCCCGGCGGAAAACAGAAATTGTAAATTTTTTCGCATTTGCGAAAAAAATGCTACCGAGCGGTTTGTTCGTGCTGATTGTTTATACATTGACTGCCGCAGAGCACTGAAGAGCCCGCAGAGACCCGCGCGACGATCCTGCCGTGTCAATTCATGTACACGAGCTACTCGACCGAGCTCTGGAACGGTACTGGCGAGTTCAAACAGGTCAAGGAGCCGGTCGTCAGAAACAAGAGCTGGTCGACAAGAGCTGGTCGACCTGCTTCGCCGGGAAGAAGAGCGCGGCTCAGACGGCGTTCGACAGCTTTGTCGAGGGTGTTGAGAAGATTGGGTGAATTTATGAGCAAAAAGCTCCGGAAATCCGGGGCTTTTTTGTCATTTTTCCGAAAAAGTGTTGACATTTATGAAAAAATAGTGTATAATGGGTGCAAAGAGTTCTGAAGTGTTATTGTATTTGAGCACTGTGTACAAATTTTGAATTCAAAGGAGACACCTATGAAAAAGCAAATCACATTTCTGCTTCTGATGGCGATGCTTCTCTCAACCGCGGCGTGCGGTGGGGAGACCGGCAAGGATGACGTCACGACCGCCGGCGCCGAAACGACTTCGTCGGCAATCGGCGAATCTGCCGATCCTGATTCGCGCGATTCCGTACCCTCGGCGATCACTGAGGACCTCGATTTCAAGGGCGCGACGATAACCGTTCTCACCCGCGACAAGGACGAGTTCGTGAACGAGTTCAAAGCCGGGGAGGAGACCGGCGACACGATCAACGACGCGGTCTACGCGCGCAATCTCGCCGTCGAGGACAAGCTCAAGGTAAAGCTCGAGGTGATGAGCCGCAACGGCGACTGGGGTCAGCACACACAGTTCAACGCCGACGTGATCAAGGAGGTCATGGCGGGCGACACGTCCTATGACGTCATCAGCTATTACGCCTACGCGATGCCGATGATCGCGTCCGAAAAGGTACTTTACAATCTGAAGGATCTCGATCACATTGACCTCACGAAGCCCTGGTGGCACCAGAAGTTCATCGGGAACGCCGAGGTTTACGGCAAGCTCTACGCGGTCGCGGGCGACATCGACCTTTCGACCGTCTCATACCGCTACGCGCTCTTCTTCAATAAGACGCTGGCTGAGGACTATCTCAAGGACATCGACCTCTACAAAACGGTGCTCGACTACAAGTGGACTCAGGAGTACCTGATAAACATTACGAAAGACATCTATTCCGACCTTGACGGCGACGGAGTCAAGAGCGCAGGCGACTTCTTCGGACTCGACGGAAACGGCTTCGGCGACCCGTTCCCGGTCGGCGGAAATGTCACTTACACCAAGAAGACGGCTGACGGCGGCTATGAGTGGAATCTCTTCACCGAGCACAACAACACGATAATGGAGCGCTTCTATGACGCTTACAACAACAATATCGGAATCTTCTTCGAGGACGTTGTCGACGACGAGCGTTTCTTCGAGAACCGCTGCATCTTCGTCGCGAAGAAGCTGAATTACACCGAGAAGCTCCGCGAGATGAAGAATGAGTACGGAATCCTGCCGATGCCGATGTTCGACGAGGCGCAGGAGCACTACTATTCGCTGGCGAACGACAACTATTCGCAGATCGCTGTGCCGCTGACCGTGAAGGACGAGAAGATGGTCGGAGCGTTCCTCGAACTCGCCGGAGAATATTCCTACAAGAAAGCATAAGCGAATTACGGATGAGCCGCTTATATGGAGATATTTCGTTGCACCTCTTTCGTCCGTGCTGTCAAGACTTCAGCTTGATGAAAAGGAATATACGGCCCGGGCAGTGCTGAAAATCAACAAAGAACTCGACGGCTGTTACGTTTTCT
>CAKSOR010000116.1 GCA_934477985.1 uncultured Eubacteriales bacterium | reverse complement strand
TCACGCAGCACTCTCGCGTAGCCTTCCGGTACTCCGGATAGCCGCGGTTCGTCACGATGACTCCGATCTTCGCCTTCGGGAAATTCTTTATGAGATACGGCAGAATGAAATTCCACCCGCCGTAGAACGTCGTGTTGTCCTTGTCGTCTATCCCGCCGAGATCCGTGTGATATGAGTCGTTTATCCCGAACCAGAGCGTGATATAATCAACATCAGCCGGTATCTTCATGTACCGCTCGAACGTGAACGGACGGCGGAGATTCTGATCCTTGCTCTCGCCTGAAACATAGTCCTTGTCAAACGGAAGTATGCTTCCGCACAGACCGTCGTTGATGACCTCCATATTGTTCCGCGCGCCGATGAAGAACGGATACACCTTCTTCTTCCCGGCGTATTTTCCATCCGCAAAGATGAAATCCTGCTTCGCTGAGTGCGAGAAATCGCCCTCCGTAAAGCTGTCGCCGGTCGCGAACCATTTCTTTCCCCACAGTGGGTTTGACCGCTTCAGAGCCTCGATTTCGGCTCTCAGTTCATTGATCCCTTCATTCATAAAATTATCCTCCCTGCCGGTCAAACGCCGACATAAATGTTTTTGAGTTCAGTATCCATAAGAACAGCACTGTCGCCGCCGCGTGCACACAGTCCATCGGAAATCCCGCGATCAGATACGCGATCACGCTTTGCAAGCTGAGCTCGCTCTGCCAGATCACCGCCGACGACAGATTCATGATCACTCCATATATCCCGACCGCCGAAAGCCCGCCGTAGACGCACAGTGCGACCCGGTTCGGCTTCCGCCTGAAAATGATTCCCGCGACCGCCCCGCATAAACCCATCGCGAACATCTGCCAGGGCGTCCATGGTCCCTGCGAAAACAGTATGTTCGAGGTCAGCATTGTCACCGCGCCGACAAGAAATCCCGTCTCGCACCCGAAATTCACGCCCGAGATTATCGTGATCGCCAGCACCGGCTTGAATTGCGGCAGCATGAAGAACGCCGCGCGTCCCGCGACTCCGAGCGCGCAGAGCGACGCGATTCTCGCGACTTCACGCGATGTCGGCTTGCGACTCTCAAATCCCGCAAAGAACGGCAGCATGCACTCTATAAGCACCGCGAGCGAGGTCAGATAATAGGCGCGCCCCGGCAGCTTCAATCCGAAAATCACCGTCGCCGGAATCACAATCAGCATGATGAGCATCGAGACGATCGTCTGCTTCGACAGCCTGCGTTCAAATCCGGTCGTACTGTCATTCCCGCCGCCAAGCACGAACGCCGTCACCGCGAGCGATACGATGAACGCGACACTCAGCCGCAGATCGGAAAAACTCAGATTGCCCGGCTTCAGCGCCGAAATATCGGTCGTCCGGAGCGCCATAATAAAGCACGCCAGCGCCGCGACCGCTCCTGACCCGGCAAGCAGCTTCCGCCATAGCGGGAGTTTTTTATTTTCCGGAGCGATCCGACTGTCGCTGACCGTGACTTCCACGGGCGCTGGCAGAAGCGGAGTCCCGCCGCATGCCGTGATCAATTCATCCGGTGTCACGGCGTCGCATATCCAGCGCGCGATGCGGCTTGTCGGAGTCGTGTAATAGCTCATTCCGCCGAAGAACTCAGCCGGCTCGCCGGTCGAGACGATCGCGCCGTCGAAAAACAGTCCGCACCGGTCGGCGTAAGCCGCGCAGAACTCGGTGTCATGGCTGACGAGCAGTATCGCTGTCCCGTTTTTTCTGAGCTCGTCGAGTATCGAGGCGAGCGTTATCCGGAACACCGCGTCAAGCCCCTTTGTAGGTTCATCGAGCAGCAGGATGTCCGGCTTCGTGATAAGCACCTTGGCGAGCGCGACCCGCTGCTGTTCACCGCCCGAAAGACTGTAAGGATGCCGGTCGAGCAGCCCGCCGAGACGGCAGAGCCGGATGAGCGCGTTTACGTCACGGTGCTCAGCACCGGCGGAGTTTTGATCGTGTTGTCCGGCGCTGAAATTTTCATCGCAGACCGCGTTTCCGTCTGAGGGATTGCCATTTGCGCCGACCCGCTTTGACGCGGCGTTAAATTCAGGCGTTTCTTGTTCCGACATGAGGTTTGGTTCATCGTGCACCCGGTCATTGTTCGTTGATTTCTGATTCGTTGGCACGCTGATCTGCTCGCCAACCGCCGCGTTACGCTGAAGCGTTTCACGCTCCGCCGTGTGTCCCGGCTTTTCTCTGACGCCATTGCCTGACGGCTCTGGATTTGTCGGCATGCCGGACCTTTCGCCCCACGCGGCGTTGTTCTGAAACTTTTCCTGCCTCACTGTGAGACCGAGCTCATCGCGGACACTGCCTTTGTTCAGCAGCAGCTTCGGGTCCTGCGGCAGCATGCCGATCTTTCCGCGCCGCGTGATCTCACCGCGCTGGGGCTCCTCAAGCCCCGCCAGCAATCGCAGTGTCGTCGTCTTTCCCGAACCGTTCGACCCGAGCAGCGCGAACATCTCCCCGCGCCCGACCTCGAGCGAGAGTCCCTTCACCGTGTCCGGGAGCTCCTTTTCGTACCTGAACCAGATTTCGTCGGCGCTCAGCATTGTCTCGCCAGGCGAGCTCACTCTCCGGCGCGGCGCGTTTTTCTTCACCTCGTGAGTTTTCGAAAAGCCGTTCAGCCACTTTCGTCCGTCGCGCACCGTCACCGGGCACTCCCCGTAGCCGACTCCGGCATAAACACGCATCGCCGCCGGCATCGCGAAGAACGCCGGGCTTGACTCCTCGCGGAGCCTCTTTCCGACCTCTGACGGGTTTCCGAAGGCGACCAGTTTCCCGCTTTCCATGACCGCGACCTTGTTCGCGAAGCCGAACGAATCCTCCGGTCGGTGCTCGGAGAGTATCACGGTCGTTCCGAGCTCGCGGTTTATCCGCCCGAGCGTCGAGATCAGCTCGGACGCCGCGATCGGGTCGAGCTGCGATGTCGGTTCGTCGAGTATCAGCAGCCCGGGTCCGAGGGTCATCGCCGACGCTATGCAGAGTAACTGCTTCTGCCCGCCCGAGAGCTCTGAGACGTTTTTGTTATACTGCTCCTTTATCCCGAAGAAGGACGCCATCTCAGCGACTCTGCGCCTTATCTCCTCGTTTTCAAATCCCAGGCTCTCGAGCCCGAAAGCCAGCTCGTGCCAGACCTTATCGGCGACGATCTGATCGTCAGGGTTCTGCGTCACGAAGGCTATCCGCGACGCCTGTTCGCGCTCACTGAGCCCGGTTACAGGCTTTCCGTCGATGAGGATTTCGCCCGATCTTGTCCCGCTTGTCGCGAGCGCCGGCTTGAACTGTCTCAGCAGCGTCGATTTTCCGCAGCCCGATCTGCCGCAGAGCACCAGGAAATCGCCCTGCGCGAGCGAAAGACTGATCCCATCGAGCGCCTTGGTGTTCCCGTAGCGGAAGGAGAGGTTGTTTATCTCAATTTTTTCCATTTCGCTCCTTCCATCGCGTCAAAGACCGCCGGAGTCAGCGCGAGCGCCGCGAAAATCACCGCGAAGCTGACTGTGAACGGCGAGAATCCGACCGACTTTATCGTCGGGTAGAACCTCCAGCAGAGCCCGCCCGAAAGCTGTCCCGAGACGACAAATATCCCGGCGAAGCCGAGCCAAGCGAGCATTTTTATATCGCGCTTTCCGAGCCGGTAATCTGTGTACGCTGTTCTGCCGGGGAGTCCCCAGCCGCGGCTCTTCATGCTGTCAGCCGTCACGAGCGACGAGTCCATCGCCCACATAACGCTTCCGGCGAGCACCCCGACGGCGCTTCTGAACTTTCCGGTGTTATTTCCGGCGAGCTTTTCGGCGTCGCCCGCGGCTTTTATCCTCGCGGTGAAGCGCGGGACGAATCGCAGTGTCATCGACAAAAGTAAACTCAGCACCGGAATTATCCGCCCGAACAGCCAGACGACCTTGTCCGATGTCATGATCCGGCTGAAAGCGCCGAACCAGCAGACGACCGCCGCGAGTGTCAGCGCCGACGCGAGTCCGCAGATTATCGACTCGAGCGTCAGCGGGTTTCCGTTCGGAAAGTAGGCGAGTATCGTAGCGCCCTCGTGCGAGAACAATGGGTTGACAAGCGCTGTCAGGAGCATCAGCGGAAGTATGCCGAAAAGCAGTTTCTTCTGCCGCCCGGGCGCTGAGATCAGTGAGTAAACGACTCCGGAGGCGAGCGAGATCAGACCGATCAGCGGGTGGTTTGTAAAGCTCGTGATGCCGATCACCGCCAGAAAGAAGACGAATCCGACGGCGGGGTGGCACTCCGAGAACGGGTCGGTCACAGCGTGTGCTCCGAGAGGATCCCGCCGTCAAGCGACTTGCGGGTGAATTTGTTGCTTTCGTAGACGATATAGCCGCGCTCCGAGCCGTTCTTCGGGATCGAGACCGAACCGGGGTTCAGGCAGAGAATTCCGCCGCGCTCCTCGCACATCGGTACGTGCGTGTGTCCCTGGAGAAAGATTCCGCCCTTTTTCATCGGCGGGAGCGAGTCGGCGCTGAAATGGTGTCCGTGCGTCGCGAAGAAATCGTGTCCGTCGATATTCAATAAGCAGTAGTCGGCGAGTACCGGGAACTCGAGAACCATCTGGTCGACCTCAGCCTCGCAGTTGCCGCGCACGCAGAGGAGCTCGTCCTTTACGGCGTTGAGGAGCGCGATGACCTTTTTCGGCGCGTAGCCGTCGGGAAGATCGTTTCTCGGACCGTGGTAGAGAAGGTCGCCGAGCAGGAGAAGGCGGTCGGCGTTTTCGGTTTTATAGGCGTCGAGCAGCTTTTCGCAGCAGAGCGCGGAGCCGTGTATATCGGAGGCTATCATTAATTTCATGGTGTTACTTCCTTTCATTTTTCTGTGATTGATTATACCACAAAAAACGCCGTTTGTCAAGGCATGGTCAAAATCTGCCGGGAAAAATCCGCTGAAATTAGTCTTGCAAAATCGCGTGGAATATGTTATAATAAGAGAAAATAATTTCCGGGAGGAATGAGAATGAAAAATCCGCTTATACCGATGGGCGCGATCACCGGCGACATGACGACCGCCGAGATCGACGTCATGATGAAACGCTACGCCGACCAGGGACTCGGGCAGTTCCTGATGTACCCGCGCGACGGCTGCGAGATCGAGTATCTGTCCGACCGCTGGTTCGAGGTCTGCGGCGATATTATCCGCGCGGCGGAACGCTATGGAATCGACATCTGGCTCTACGACGAGTTCAACTGGCCGTCGGGCACGTGCATGGGCGCGGTGATAGCGGCCGACCCGGAGTTTTCCGCGAAGTGTGTCGCCGTAAAGAACGGAAAGTGCGAGATCGTCGAGACTGTCCGCCCCGGTTGCATACCCGAGAACTATGCCGACATACTGAATCCGGACGCGGTCGATCTCTTCATAAAGCTGACGCACGATGTATATTACGAGCGCTTCGGAGAGTATTTCGGAAGCGTCATAAAGGGTATCTTCACAGACGAGCCGTCGATGGCGTATTTCCTGTCTGACGGAAGCGTCTACCCCTATACAAAGGGGCTCGAGGACATCTACAGAGCTGAGACCGGGCGCGATCTCTTCGCCGACATCCTCAATCCGACGTCTGAGACCGACAGACTGATTCTTGGTCTGACCGCCAGACTCTTTTGCGAGAACTACATCGTCAGGATAAACGACTGGTGTAAGAGGCACGGAATACTGATGACCGGGCATCTGTTAAGCGAGTCGAACACGCACAGCTCGCTCGTCGCGAACGGCGACATAATCGCGGATCTGCGCGGCTTCGGACTCCCGGGCATGGATGAGATCAGCACGCGCACCGCTATCGGAAAGGCGGAGTGGGTGACGCTCGGAGCGCTCGAGGCGGCGATACGAATCAAATCCGGCGGACTCGACGTCAAGTCAGGCGGACTTGACAGCAAGACCGGAGGTCTTAACAGCAAGTCCGGAGGACTTGCTGAACTCTTCGCGCTCGGTCCGACCGACCTTGTTCCGGCGCGGATAGAGCAGATGATATGGCTCACGGCGATGTTCGGGGTCGACCACTATGTGCTGGCGGTCGCGGCGTCCGACGCGCGCGGAAACTATCTCAAGAACGGATATTTCAACCCGATGAACTACATGAACCCATGGTTTGAGGGCTTCGGCTCGCTCGGTGTCAGCGCTTCGCGCGCGGCTGAGCTCGCTAAGAAGGAGATTGCCGTCGATGTGTATGTGAGGTATCCGCTCGATATGGCGATAAAGCATGTGCACGACGAAAAGCGCGGGCAGATCTCCGGCAGGACGAGCGCTTTACTCTCCGAGCTCACCAGATGTCAGTACCAGTGGCGCTTCCTTGCCGCGGGAGACAAAGCTCCGGAGGATATTCCGGTAATAAACATAGATGACTCAGACGTATGGAACGCCGCGGAGACTATTGCGGGGCTCGGACTTGACCGCGGGGTTGAGGTGTACGAAGGCGGGGAGCTCGCCGACGAGCTGTTTGTAAGACGCTTCACGGACGGAAGCTTTGTGATAATAGATCTGAACGACTCGGACAAAAAGCGCAGACTCACTGTGAAATCAGACGGTGCTGAGCGTGAAATTTCGCTTTATGGTCGCGGGCATTATGTATCCGGCGACGAGAATGCCGAAACCGAGACGGTTTCCGAGGTTGAGCCGGAGTTCGCGCTGTCGATCGACCGACCGGATACTCTGCGGTGCAATCTGACTCCGATCCGCGGCGAGTTTGAGTTCGTGGTGACCGACCGGCTCGATGGCGTCCGGATGGTTGTGCGCGACTATCATTACGACGGCGAGATCTCGATCGACGACATGATCCTGCCGCTTACCGGGAAGGCTGAGGCGCTGACGCCGGGCATTGAGAACCTCTACCGCTCGACCGGGGAGTTCACGCTTCTGCCCGGAAAGCATGTCGTGAGACAGTCGAAGGCGGCAAAAAGCGGAGCTTTCCTGCCGGTGGCGTTCATATGCGGAGAGTTTGCCGCTGAGGGAGATCGGCTGTATAAGCTGCCGGAGAAGGTCGGCTGCGGCGATCTGCGTGGAATTCTGCCGCAGTTTGCCGGGAAAATCACGCTTGAGTGCATGGTTGAAATTCCGGCTGACGCGGAATTCATCGAGTTCTACAGCTCGGAGCTCTTCACGCGGATATATCTGAACGGAGTCTTCGCGGGCGAGTCGCTCGCTGAGTGTCGGTTTGAGATACCCGAAAGGCTTGCGGGGCGCGAGGTGGCACTGAGAATAGAGCAGTTCACGACGATCGGACCGGTATTCGGCCGCAGAGGCGAGGCATACGCGCCGGGCGAGGGGCTGAACTGGGTGAACCTCGACGAGTACTTCCCCGGAAATCACGAAAAGTGCGGCGTCGGAAAGATAAGGTTCACGAAATAAAGCAACCGCCGGTTGCGCGGAATGTATACAAAAAGGGCTTGATTTTTCCTCTGAAAGATGGTATAATTTAGGAGCACACTGAATAATT
>CAKSOR010000115.1 GCA_934477985.1 uncultured Eubacteriales bacterium | reverse complement strand
ATAATGATGTGTCCGACACAGACGGCGTGATCTGCGACCTCATCAACTCCGATCTTCTGAAAAGCCGGATACTGCGGCTGAAAGTCGTCGACCGCGACACGATACTCGCGCATTTCACGGTTGATTTTGAATCGACCGCCTACATTCTGAAGCGCGTTCCGGAAAGCGAGATAGCCCCGAAAAAGCTGATACACGTCGCGATGAGCGAGGCTGACACACAATTCAGCGAGAAAATCGTGACCTTCAATATGAGCGACCCCGAATACCGTGTGGTCGTCGACGACTACAGCAGGCTGAATACCAGCGAAAACAAGTCGGCGGGCGCTGAAAAGCTCAAAAACGACATCGTCTCGGGCTACCGTCCCGACCTGATGCTCTTCATCCCTAAGCCCCGGGTCGATGACTACCGCGATGAGTACACAAGGAAGGGACTGCTCGCCGATATGTACGAGCTTATCGAAAGCGACGTGAGCTTCAGCCGCGAGGACATCCCGGGCGGAATCCGCAGAAACGGCGAGACGGATGCGAAGCTCCTTTATCTGCCGCTCGAATACAACACCATATCCTTCGCGGTCAGGGGTTATGACAGCGACGGCTGGACACTCCGCGAATTCCTTGACTGGGCGAAGGACAATGAGCCGGTACTGAATGCCTACTCGGGCGGCGAACCCGACCTGACGCTCTATCTCCTGCTCGCCTGCTCGATGGAGGAATTCATCGACGCTGACGGAAATGTTAAGTTCGACTCGGAGCTCTTTCGCGACGCGCTCGAGTACGCGAAGAACAGCGCGGGTATGAAGCTGGACGATGGCATCGCCTGCACAACCGGCATAAACCAGGTCGACCTCTGCACGCTGAGACTCAAGCTCGGCGACGACGCGCGGATTGTCGGCTTCCCAGACACTGACGGCAACGGCACGCTTATGAACGTTTACAAAAGCGTCTCGATCGTGAAGGACTCAAAGGAGAAGGGCGGCGCGTGGAAATTCGTGAAGTCGCTTCTGAAAAGCGAGACTGAGGAGCACGACGGCGTCGAGATCGAGTACTATTCCACCCCCGACGGAACGTCCACAACGCGCGTAACGAAGAAAGAGGGGGTCACGAGCAATCTCGACAGCGAGAATTTCATAAGAATCTATCCGGAGAAAGAGGCTGAGAGAGCGCAAGAGCTGCTCGACGGCGTGGGAACTTCGCTGAGTTACGATTCCGACCTCTTCAACCTGATCGCTGAGGACGCCTCAGCCTACTTCGCGGGCGCGAAAACCCTCGACGAGACCGTGAAGATAATCCAGAACCGCGTCGAAACCTACATTGCTGAAAGGAACTGAGTATGAAACGAATTGTCTGCTTACTGCTCGCATTTGTCATGATACTTTCCCTCTCGTCCTGCGGCAAGGAGGAGGGCGAACGCGTCACGAATGTCTTCCGCTCGGAGGAGATCGGACTGCCCGAGGGCTTCGTGCCGAATGATCTCTACAAAACCCCCGACGGCTACGCGATGACCCGCACCGACCACGACACCCACTCGACCCGGCTCGTGCGGCTCGACAGCTCGATGAAACTCACTTCGGACGAGACGCTCGACGATATTATCTACTACGCCGCCTTCCTGCCCGATGGCGACATCGTCTACACGACCTCGCAGGACACTCTCTGCCGCCGCGGAAACCGCGAAATCACAATCCCTCAGTCCGATCTTGCCGGGCAGAACTCCATCGTCAACATAATCATCGGATCGGACGGAAGTATCTTTCTCGCGACACAGTTCTCGGCGGTCGTCGTCGACGATGAGTTCAACGTCATCTTCCACCCGGTCGTGAACGGCACGATTCAGGATGTCTTCACCTCGACTGACGGAAGGATATATCTGAGCAGCTACGACAAATATAACGGAGCCGCCTTCTTCGGCTATGTCGACGCTTCGCAAAAGAAGATCATTTCGGTCACGGCTGAAAATCAGGTCGACCGGAACACGCCGTACATCGGCACGGTGAATGGCTCGATGTGGTTCAGGAATCTGAGCGGCATCTACAAAAACGACGAATCGGGAATAAATCTCGTCTGCGACTTTCTGAACTCTGATCTCGTTCCGTCGAAGATCGGCGACATAACGCCGCTCGACGACGAGCACATCGTGCTGCTCTACGACGGAAGCCTGCTCTCGCTCACTCATCTGCCCGACGACCAGGTCAAACCGCGAAAGCTCATACGCGTAGCCGGAACTGAGCTTCCAAGCTACCTTGCCGACATCGCCGCCGAGTTCAACCGGCGCTCGGACGAATACCGCATAACGCTTGTCGACTACAGCGCCTACTACGACTCAAACACAAAGATGCGCAATGAGATAATCGCCGGGAAAATCCCCGACATAATGTATATCCGCATGTATGACCAATACCGCGAGGAGTACATGAACCAGAAGCTCTTCACAGACCTGTGGAAAGTGATTGACGCCGACAAGGATTTCGACCGGAGCGACATCATAATGGGCACGCTGAAATCCGGCATGCGAGGCGATGAACTGTATGTGCTTCCGACCAAAATCTCCATCAGCACGCTGACAATCAAGACAAAGCATCTGCCGAAGACCAGCCGCCCGGGAAGCTGGACACTGCGCGAGTTCCTCGACTGGGCGAAGAGTCTTGAAGGCGTCCTGCCGGTCGCGGATGTGTCGCAATCCGATCTGCTCTTCTATATGCTCCGCTGCTCGGCCGAGGAATTCATCGACTATGAGAGCGGTACGTGCTCGTTCGACTCCGAACTCTTCCGCGAGACGCTCGAGTTCGCGAAGGAGTGCAACACCGACCGCCGGACGGTATGCGACAGCAGCGGCAGGAGCTATCCTTACGTCAATGACAAGGTCATGCTATACAACTCCTGGCACGATCAGGTAAGGGGCTTTTCAGGGCAAATGACCCAGAGCGTTTTCAGGACGCTTGATACCACATATGTCGGCTTTCCCGACTCGGACGGAAACGGTTTGGCTGTCGAGCTCGTCACCGGACTCGCGATAACCGAGAAATCTGAGGTCAAGGACGCGGCGTGGGAGTTCATCAAGATGAACCTGACTGAACCGACCTCCGAGGAGATGTCGGACGGCATCGGTCTGATGACACCGCTCCGCTCGGTGCTGTACGACGAGTTTGAGAGACTGTCCGCCAAATATCATATCATAGACACTGAAAGCGGCGACACCGCCGATGTTAAAGTAGAAGAGTTCAAAGCCGAGGACTATCCGTCCGACCGATTCATAGTCTATGATTACACCGCCGAAGAAGCCGCGAAGTTTGCCGGGCTGCTCGATGGCGCGAACACCTCGCTCGACGACCGGTCAACCCTCTGGGCGATAATCAAGGAGGACGCCGAAGCCTACTTCGCGGGCGCGAAATCCCTCGACGAGACCGTGAAGATAATCCAGGATCGCGCCGGAACTTATGTCGCCGAGCACAATTGATATTGACTGAAAACAAAAAGACCGCCGGGCGTTCACCGTCCGGCGGTTTTCTCTGCCCGGCGCTCTGTCCGGACTTTTTTCATGTACTCAATTATCATTTCAGTGTTGTCGGGATCGTACTCGACCTCGCAGGAGAGCTTTCTCGCACTGTCGGTGAAATCGCCGCCAAGCGCCGCCGTCATCAGGACATTCGCCGCGGCGAAGAGTTCAACCTCCTCCGGGTACTCAAAGTACCAGCGGTATATGTAGTAAAGCGCGAGATTTCTCGCTTTCCGGTCGCTGAAGTCGAGTCCATCCGGAGCGCTGAAGCTCAGCGGCTCGAGCGTCTCCATTTTTCGATAGACGTTCACAAGCTCACCGAAATCAAGCCGCGGGAGATCGCCATTGAGCGCTTTTCTCATAAGCTCCTTCTGAGCCTCAAGCATCCTGAGCTCGTCGGCGTCAGGCTGATATTCATCGTCCGCTTCGACAAAAGCCAGGTCATTCTCAAGCCACAGCCGCGCGGCTTCCTCACAGCAGAGTCCGACTCCGGCTTCGCGGATTCCGCCGTTTTCGCTGTAGGAATAGAAGCGCGGATGCTCGCGGCAGATGTCGCAGAGAATTTCCTCGCCGTGCGAGATTATCAGCTCGCACAGACCGTCCGCGCGGAGAAATCCGCATTTTTCGCCCTCCTTACAGAGAAGAACTCCGTCAGTTGAGCTTATAAGTCTGCTCTTCTCTGCGTCCGAGAGCCCGTATTCATATTGCCTGAGCGTCTCGTCGTCGACCGCGATCTCCCAGCCCGCGCAGCAGGTGTGGCGGCACGCCGACGCTTTGCATCTGAACCGACCGAAAAAGTCAGGCTCTATACGCATTTGAACCCCTTTTCCTTCAGGCGGTCGCAGAGCTCGCTGTAACGGCTGAAATACTCGTCCGCGGTCTTCTCGGATTTCGCGCACGGACCGAGCGCGCAGGTTATCTGCTTCCCGGCGTAGCCGAACCTGATCTCGCGGTTTCCGATCTTCGTGCCTGGCGGAGTCATCGACTTTGAAGTCATTTCGCCGAGGCGGTAGCGAGTGTTGTCAACGACAAAGTGGTTCTCGGTGACCTCGAGCTTCGACGGCATTCCACGGAGCTTTGCCGCCTTTGAGCCGATCAGACAGCCGATGACGATAACGCAGACGATCGCGATTCCGCCCGCCTCGATCAGCACGAACATCGGCGCGGCGAGATATGCGAGCAGGAAGGTCAGCACGCCGAACGCGAGAGTTGCGAGAATCGCGAGAGTCGAATTGCGTTCGGTGCGCTCCTCGATATCGCGGCGCGGATAGTAGAAGACGGCTTTGTGGAAGTCCTCTCCGTGGTCATGCTCCGATTTTTTCGGCTCGGCTCTGACGAACTCCGACCAGTCGTTCGTCTTCGGAAGGTCACTGACACCCGGAACCACGGTGATCTTCGGGGTCTCGGTTATCGTGATCGACTCATTGATTGTCGGCGGAGCGTCGACCTTCACGCTTCCCGGCTCGGTGATCTTCGGCTTTGCCGTTGTGCCCGCCGGAGCGGCGGTGACCTTTGGCTTCGACGCGGCGCCCGCCGGAACGGCGGTGACCTCTGGCTTCTCCGTTGTGCCGGTCTTTTTCGCGTAAGGATTTCGCGCGGCGGCAGCGGCTGACGACTCTGCGGCGCGCTTCGCGGCTTCCCTCAGGCGGTCGTTCATGTCCTGCTTCTTCGCGGCGTCGTCAATCGTCATCTGCACGCCCGACGCCGTCATGGGAACGGAACTCATGCCATATACCTGCTGGCGCTTTCTTATGTACTTAGTGAGCTCGTCAAACGTCGATTTTGTGAAGCCCGCGCACTTGATGTCCTCGTACTTGTCGGACTTTCTCATCGTCGCGCGGATGGTATTTCTGCCGACCGTCGTGATGTTGCATTTGTCGAATCCGTAGA
Source organism: uncultured Eubacteriales bacterium (assembly GCA_934477985.1). Taxonomy (GTDB): domain Bacteria; phylum Bacillota; class Clostridia; order Oscillospirales; family CAG-272; genus Flemingiibacterium. Next base: position 2,096 of record CAKSOR010000115.1, on the reverse strand, counting down.
ATACCGGTGTGTTTCCGGCTTTTGTTATCGTCACGCCGCTTTCCCTTACCTCAACCGTGACCATATGCACGATCTCCCAGACAAACGAACCGATTACCGCGAGCCAGAATACCGCCCCGACGCCATCGAAGTCTCCGAACGCGCCGATGAACACAATCGCGCAGACAAACGTTATCACGGCGGCTCTGACTACGACGGCTTTTGCCATCCCGGCGAATCCGGCGGTGAATTTCTTGTTTTCCATTTATTTCCTGCCTTTCTGATTCTTCTCTTTCAAATATTATATCATATATCGGCGCGGAAATCAAGAGGGAAAGCAAAAAAACAGCCGGAGAGCGCCTCCGGCTGACAGATAAGGCAATACCGCATGATTCTAAGCGCGTAGGATGCGCACGACTTGCTGCGCAAGTCGTCGATTTGTTTCGTCAGACTAAACAAATAATTCGACCAGTTGCGACGCAACTGGTGCGTGGCAGGTCCCACGTCAAGAATTTTTGTGACGTATGAACCAGTTGCGTAGCAACTGATGAAAAGACGCAAGCAGATACGTGCTTAAGGCGTAAGCCGTGAATTGTGCGGTGTTGCCTTAATCAGAATAATTCCTCGCAGACTTCCTCGAGGCAGTACTTCGAGCGGGTCGGAGCTTCGCGGCGAAGCCACTTTCCGTTCGTGAAGTCGGGGATCGCCACAGGCATCGAGCCGCACGCGATCGAATCCTCGGAGAGCGGAGTGATTGCCATCCACGAAGCCGTGTCGTAGACATCGATAGGAGTCTGCTTCTGCTCTTTGACCGCCTCGACAAATCCGCGCATGACGAGATAGTCCATTCCGCCGTGTCCGCCGACCGCCTCGTAGCCTCTCCAGAGCGGGTGCATGTACTCGCCGAAATACTCGTTCAGACTCGTCCACTTGTGTCCCCACGACGGACCGTTGTCCATGCCGTCGAAAAGCACGCCGTATTTGTCCTCGCTCCAGATACCCTTAGTGCCCTGGACGAGATTTCCGCGCGAATAGGGGCGCGGGAGCGTCGTGTCGTGAGTCAGGACTATAGTCTGTCCGTGCGCGCACTTGATGCAGGTCGTGACGACGTCGCCCTCGGCGAAGGTCGCGTTCGCGTTCTCGAACTCAGCGCCCTTGTGGTCGTTTATCCACTTGTGGAGACCAGCCGACTTAGACGCCATCGCGGTCAGCGAGATCATGCGGTTGCCGCGGTTGATGTCGAGATACTTCGCGATCGGTCCGAGTTCGTGAGTCGGATAGAGCTCGCCGTTGCGGTTCAGATAGTTGCGCATACGGTAGTGCCGGTTCTCGCCGCCGAGCGAAACCTCGTCGCGCAGATCGTGACGGTATCCGCCCTCGCAGTGAATGACCTCTCCGAAGAGACCCTTCTTGATCATGTTGAGGACGGTCATCTCCTCCTTGCCGTAGCAGCAGTTCTCGAGCATCATGCAGGGAACTCTCGTGCGCTCATACGTGTGGACAAGCTGCCAGCACTGGTCGAGCGAATAAGCTCCGCCGACCTCGGTCGCGACGTACTTTCCGGCGAGCATCGAGTCGATGCAGACATCGACATGCGCCTCCCACGCCGACGGAGTGATTATCGCGTCGACCTCTTTCAGCTCGAGAAGACGGCGGTAATCGGTGACCGCGACGGGATTGTTCCCGCGCTTTTCCTCGACGAGCTTACGCCCAGCCTCAACTCTGTCCTCGTATTCGTCGCAGACTCCGACAATATTTACATCGGGCATCGTGTCGAGCACCATTCCGAGAAGTCCGCGCCCGCGTCCGCCGAGTCCGACCCAGCCTACATTTATCTTTTCCATAAAATAACCCTCCTTAGGTTTTCGGTGTCTTCATTATACCACATAAAACGCGGTTTGTATATAGCTTTTTGAAAAAAAGCGAAAAATCTTTTCCAAGACCGTAATTTTGTCCACTTTGATGAACTCTCCCGGAATAAAACCCCGCGCCTCTCCGCCTCACATTTACATGTTAAAAAAGATTCCCATTCTGTTATAACAGACTCGGTATCCACCTGAGCGGAGAGGAAACCGGCTCGCTGGAAAACCGGATGATTTATTGGAATAAGCTGAATA
>CAKSOR010000114.1 GCA_934477985.1 uncultured Eubacteriales bacterium | reverse complement strand
AGCGTGCTGAGCCCGGTCGCCGAGTCGATGAGCGAGCCGGTGAACTCAAAAGATTCGCCGTAATCCCGCGCCTCAGTATCAATATATCTGCTCCGGTATTTCATTGTCGCGCGGTCGAGCTCCTGGAGCGCGAAGCGGTCTCCGGCGCGAACCGCAATCCTTATCTGACCATCAGTCAGTGAGAAGAGATGAACGAGCTCATCGTCGAATACCGCGGCGGCGCTCTGAGTCGCGATCAGCAATTTGTCGTCGGCACAGGCGATCGAAATAACATCTCCGCAGTCGATGACGTCGGTTTTTTCGGTTTGCGTTGTTCCGTCCGGGTAAACGATCTCAATAAAATTCCCTCCAGCCGACACGACGCGCCCATCCGGAAACGCGGCGATATTCTCGCCATACGACTCAATCGGCGTCTCGGAAACCAGTCCGTCACCGTCGAACCTGAACAGCTTCGAGCCGTTGTCGTCCGCCGCCGACACCGCGTAACCGCCGTCATAAAACGCAAGCCCCGCCGGACTGAACCCATCGGGCAGCGCTATCTCCTCGGCGCGGAAGACGTTTTCGACGCGCTCGGCTTTTTCGCCGCAGGAAACGACCGCGGTCAGCGTCAAAGCGAAGATAATGAACATAGCACACAATTTTCTCATAAGAATCACCCTCCGTTTTTGGTAAAATAAGTATAACATACAATTTGATTTTTGTCAAGAGGATAAACGATATTTGTAATGTAGAATTGCAAAAAAATTTCCGGACGCCGCGGAAAAATCGGTTATAGCTCTTGACAACCAGTCGGAGATGTGCTATAATTGTGATTATCAAAGAACGAAAGGCGGCGCGGGAATGTCAGTAAAGTAATTTCGATAATTTGCGCTCAGAATATTGCCTGTGAACGACATTCGGATTGTCGGCACGGCTTTGTTTTGGCGGGATCGGGGTTGCTTTTCGCATTCTTCGCGCCGTGTTTTTGTCATTATTGATGGCTTTTTCGGCGTGCTCTTTTCCCGCCGGAAAGGATAGTTTATGTCAATAATAGATGTGCGGAATCTCACTTTCGGCTACGACGGAACAGCCGAAAACGTCTTCGAAAACACCTCGTTCAGGCTCGACACCGACTGGAAGCTCGGCTTCACCGGTCGCAACGGGCGCGGAAAGACGACATTCTTAAAGCTCCTGATGGGCGAATACAAGTACTCGGGCAGGATAACCGCCTCGGTCGGCTTCGAGTATTTCCCCTACGCGGTCGACGAAAGCGAGCTCGCTATTGACGCGGCGAGGTCGATAAATCCCGACGTGATGGACTGGGAACTCGAGCGCGAGCTTTCGCTCCTCTCGGTCGGTTCAGACGCGCTCCGGCGGAGCTTTTCGACGCTTTCAATGGGCGAGCGGACCAAGCTTCTGCTCGCCGTGATGTTCACGAAGCCGAACAGCTTTCTGCTGATCGACGAGCCGACGAACCACCTCGACATGGAGGCGCGCGGGATCACCGCGGAATACCTGAACTCAAAGCGCGGATTCATTTTAGTCAGCCACGACAGGGCTTTTCTCGACGCCTGCACCGACCACACGCTCTCGATAAACCGCGCGAACATCGAGGTGACATCGGGTAATTTCTCGGTCTGGTACGAGAACAAGCAGCTCCGCGACGCGTTCGAGCTCTCCGAGAACGAGAAGCTTAAGCAGGAGATCAGCCGACTGAAGTCGGCGGCGCGCGAGAAATCCGCCTGGTCCGACGTCGCCGAGGGGCGCAAGATCGGCTTCGACCCGCGAAAAACTGAGAAGAGCCTGAACCGCCGCGCGTGGGAGGGCGCGAAGTCGAAGAAATTGCAGGCGCGCGCAAAGGCTATCGAGAAGCGCACCGATGCGATGATCGATGAAAAGTCATCGCTCCTCAAAAATCTGGAGGAGACCGAGGATCTGAGGCTGAATCCGCTGACATTTCACTCAAAACGGCTCGTCGAGTTCCGTAAAGCAGATTTCTCCTACGGCGTCGCGCGGATATTCGACAATTTCGATTTCACGCTGAGTCAGGGCGAGCGGGTCGCGGTCGTCGGGGCGAACGGCTCGGGCAAGTCGACGCTCCTTAAGCTGATACTCGGCGAGCTGGAATTCGACCGTGCCGAGAGCGTTTATTTCGCGAATGGGCTGAAATTCTCGTACCTCAGGCAGGATGTCAGCCTGCTTTCGGGCAGCATTGACGATTTCGGGCAGGGAATCGACCGAGTGCTCTTCCGCGCGATTCTGCGGAAGCTCGGATTCTCGCGCGGGATGTTCGAAAAGCCGCTCGAGACCTACAGCGCCGGGCAGAAGAAAAAAGCCGCGCTCGCGAAGTCGCTCTCCGAACCGGCGCATATCTACGTCTGGGACGAGCCGATGAACTATATCGACATTTACTCGCGCATGCAGATCGAGGAACTTGTGAAGCGCTCCGACGCGACGATTATATTTGTCGAGCACGACCGCGCATTCTGTGACTCCGCGGCGACGAGGATAATCAGGCTCTGAGGCGGTTCGCGGTCGGGACGTTGAGATGCTGAAAGGAAAGGTTATGGAGACATTTCAATTCGGGAATAAAAAAATCGCGCTCTTTGGTGAAGGTGACGACATCGTCTTCATCCCGGCTTCAGCCGAGGAGGGCGCTAAGATCGCCAGAATGACAAGAAACTGCCGTCTCGCGGTGATCGACGGCTTTGACTGGAATCTCGACCTGTCCCCCTGGAAGGCGAAGGCGGCGTTCAGGCAGGGCGGGGATTTCGGCGGCGGAGCGGAGAGCTTTTTAGCCGAGGTCATTGAAATCGCTGGGAGGTTCGACGGAAGAAAGTTCATCGCGGGCTACTCGCTCGCCGGGCTTTTCGCGCTCTGGAGCGTCACGAAAACCGACATATTTTACGGCGCGGCGAGTGTGTCGGGCTCGATGTGGTTTGACGGCTTCACCGGCTATCTTGCTGGCGCGAAGCTGAACGCGGAGAAGATATATTTCTCGCTCGGCGACCGTGAGAGGAACGCCCGCGACCCGCGGCTCGCGTCGGTCGAGGACCGCACGCGGGAAATCTATGAAAACGTAAAGTCGCGCGGCATTGAGACGGTATTCGGACTGAATCCCGGCGGGCACTTCAACGAGCCCGAAAAGCGCTGCGCGAAAGCAATTGAATGGTTAATTTCAGGAGGAAAACAAAATGTTTGACATCAGAATCGGTACGATAATCCCGTGGAAGCCCGCGGCTGCGATGATAAGACAGCTCAATGAAAAGGGCTTTGAGAACTACGAGCTGACCTTCGAGAACTGGAATCCCGAGGGCATGGATTTCGGAACTCACGCGGCTGAGATTCTTGAAGCCGCTGAGGGACGCCCGATCTCTGCGCTCGGCTTCTACGGCAACACGCTCATCGACGAAAAGTTCAGAAAGGGGCTTGAGCTGCTGATCGACAACGCCTCGCTCTACGGCTGCAAGACGGTCTCCTGCTTTGCCGGCGGCGATCCGTCGAAGAACGTGCCGGACAACATCCCGCTCTTCAGATCGGTCTTCTCGGAGCTCTGTGAGCGTGCCGAGGCGAACGGCGTTAAAATCGCGCTCGAGAACTGCGGCGGAGGCTGGAATGGCGGTTCGCACAACATCGCCTTCTGTTCCGAGGCTTGGGATCTGATCTTCGACGCGGTGAAGAGCGATTCGCTCGGACTTGAGTGGGAGCCCTGCCACGCGATGGCGGCGCTTGTCGACCCGATTCCGCAGCTCAGAAAGTACGCGAAAAAGGTCTTCCACATCCACGGCAAGGACGGGCACATCGAGTGGGACGTCATCCGCGAGCATGGAATCCGCGGAATCGTGCCCTTCTTCGAGAGCCGCACGCCCGGCTTCGGCGACACGAGCTGGAGCGATATCTTCACGATTCTCATAAGAAGCGGCTTTGAGGGCTTCTGCGACATCGAGGGCTATCACGACATTGTCCACTATGACGACATGGAGTGGAGCTCGCAGCTCGCCGCGCTCGATTATCTGAAGCGCTGCCGCGGCGGAACCGAGTATTTCGCCGGACCGGCCGAGTACCGCGGCTATCAGGGCAAGCGCAAGTGAGATGGATTTAAAGGTCGCTTATCTCATACACATCCGCCGGACTCCCGCGCCGCTTCCCGATGAAAAGATCAGGACTAACGACCTGACCTTCGTGCACGACGGCGAGTTCAGATACTCGATAAACGGCGAGGAGTTCACCGTGAAGAGCGGGGAGGGGCTGTTCTGTCCGCGCGGTGAGACAAGACAGAGATTCGTGTCGCGCGAGGTCTATTATACATCGATAAACTTCGACGGAAAGCTGCCGTTCGAGCTTCCGCGGCATCTGAAGGTCGCTGATTCGCCCGAGCTGATGTTTTATCTGCGCCGGTTTTTAGCGGTCTACGAGGAGGGCGGGGAGCGCGCCGCCGAGTGCTGCCCGGCGTTCCTGACGCTGATGCTCTGCGAGCTCTCGAAGCTCAATCCGTCCGACCGTCAGAACCTCTACATCGACAAGGTCTGCGAGATTATCAGAAGCGACCCGGCGGCGAAATACACGGTCGCCCAGCTCGCCGGAAAGGTGCATCTCAACGCCTCATATCTCTCGGCGCTCTGGAAGCGCGAGCGTGGCGGTTCGCTCAGCGAGTACAGGCTGTCCTGCCAGCTCGACCTTGCGAAGAAGCTTCTGTCCGAGCCGGAGCTCTCGATACGCGAAGCCGCCGACAAATCGGGCTTCTGCGATGTCTATTATTTCTCGCGGATATTCCGCAAAAGAGTCGGCATGACGCCGTCGGATTTCCGCCGCGCGATGCTGTCGGCGGAGAGGATGAGCGAGAAAAAACTCGAGACGATCGAGCGTTCAAAGCCGCGCAGGACGCTGACCGAATAAGGCATTATAGCTGTTCCGACGCCGCGGCGCGCATATACCGATAAAAACACAAATTGACGTGATAACTGGCAATGAAAACACATTGAATATTTGGTCACGTTAATGTAAACTATAAGTAAGAAAGAGTCGGGGCACTGACACACGTGAACCGACTGGAAAGAGGAAGAAAATGAAAAAGAAAGTTGTTTCGATAGCGCTGCTCTGCGCACTGCTCGCGTCGGTCGGCTGCGGAAGCTCGGACGGCGGTGCTGACACACCGACCGGAACGACCGCTCCGTCCGGCTCAGACGCCGCGACGACTCAGCCCGAGGAAACCAGCGAGTTCCAGGCGGTCGACGTGAAGTACTCCGACAGAGACTTCATCATAGCCGAGAACGACATCGGCGACTGGATGCAGTCGGCGTTCATCACCGAGGAGAACGGCGATGTGCTCAACGATTCGATCTATAAGCGCAATACGATCGTTGAGGATCTCTACGGCGTCAACCTCAAGGGCTACAAGATTGAGGGAAATCGCAACAGACAGGATCTCGCGTCGATCAAGAACTCGATTCTCGCGGGCGACAAGGATTTCGACATCGCTTATATCCCCGGTCAGCTCTGCAAGAACATCCTCAGCGATCCTCAGTATCTCATTCCGCTCTCTGATGTCGCGACTCTCGACCTCAGCCACAGCTGGTGGGCTCAGAACAGCGTTGAGGAGATGACATTCGGCGGAAAGACGATCAGCGCGACCGGCGATATGATAGTCACGACGACCGGCTCGACGACCGTCACCTTCTTCAACAAGACGCTCGCTGAGCAGTACAACCTCGACATCTACAACATCGTCCGCGAAGGAAAGTTCACTCTCGATTACGTTTACAACACCGGAAAGACGGTCAGCGCCGACCTCAACGGCGACACCAAGAGAGACGCCGACAACGACCGCTTCGGACTCATCGTCGAGTCGCTCAACATCATGCACACCGTCAACACCGCCGGTGAAAAGCTCATCACGAAGGACAGCGAAGGCTATCCGGTCTGCAACGTCGGCTCGTCCGCCATCGTAGACATCGTCCAGAAGTACGTCTCGATCATCGACGACAAGGACAACGTCATCTCGGTACAGGACAACCGCATCAGTGACGGCGGACCCGCGGCAGTTTTCAACTCGGACCGCGCGATGTTCTGGTACACCAACCTCCAGAGAATGAAGGCGGCGCGCAGCTTTGACGCCGAGTTCGGACTCGTTCCGCTGCCCAAGTACGATGAGAGCGACGAGTATGTCGGACCGGTCGGCGGCTACTGGGATTCGTGGCTTATGATCCCGGCGACCCAGGACGACACCGATTATGTCGGAAACGTCGTCGAGGCGCTCGGCTATTATTCGCAGCAGTACGTGACCCCGGCGTTCATCGAGACCTCGGTCACGACCAAGACCCTGCGCGACGACGATTCCGCTGAAATGCTCGAGATTGTGCTCGAAAACCGCAGCTTCGACGCCGGAATGTACTTCGGCTGGGGCTATGACCAGCTCGTCGGCACTGCCGTTGATCACAACCCGAACTTCGCGTCGCTTATAGCGGCTGACAAGTCGAAGATCGACGCTTCGATCGCTGAGTTCGTGGCGAACTTCAAGAACTGAACAATTAAAGGAGAATCGCGAGATTCTCCTTTTTATGCTCTCCGCATCTCGCTCGGCGGAATGCCGTACCGCTCGGTGAATCTCCTGGTGAAGTACAGCGGGTCGGGAAAACCGACCGACAGCGCGATCTCCGAGATTCTGAGGTCGGTCGACTCCAGCAGCTCGACGGCTTTCCCGAGCCTGAAACGGCAGAGCCAGTTTAGCGGCGGAAGTCCCGTGCGCTTCTTGAAGAGCCTCGCGAAATAGCTGGGTTCGAGCCCGAGACGGTCGGCGAGCTCCTTCGCGGTGATCGTGTTTATGTAGTTATTCGACATGAAGAAGATCGCCTCGTCGATGTAATCGCGCCTGACCGCGGGCGAGTCGGTCGGCGAAAGCAGCTCGAGCAGACGGTAGAGCAGAGAGGAGCAGGTGAATTTCGAGCGGAGCGTCTCGGTCGGTATCGCGTCGAGCAGCGAGTCGATGAGCCCGGACAGCGCCTTCGGGTCGGGAACGCGGACGACCGGATTTTCCTCGGTTATGCCGGTCAGAGCGAGATAATCCTCGAAGCGCTCGGCGGCGACGCTGACCCAGCCGATCGACCAGACGCTGCCGGGATCGGCTTTGTAATATATCCTGCGGTTCGGGAAGGCGGCGAAGAGATCGCCCGCCTTTATGCTGAACGTTCTGCCGCCGACGGTGTAGATTCCGCTGCCCTCCTTTAAGAAGATGAGCCAGTAATTGTCGCGCGCCGCCGGACCGAAGCTGTGATCCTTAGCGCCGGTTCGTTTGCCGCAGTAGCGGAGCTTTATGTCGCAGATGTCGCCGCCGCCTATGTCAGTGTGATAGAATTTTTCGATAAAGTCCATAAGCTGTTTCCTCCATTGGTAATATTATACCACAAGAAGTCGGATTTGTCCATATAAAAGTCGGATTTGTGTATATGAATTTTTGTCAGAAGATGGTATAATATAGACACCAAGTAACAGGAGGAGAAAAATCCATGAAGAAACAGGCACTTACATTCCTGC
>CAKSOR010000113.1 GCA_934477985.1 uncultured Eubacteriales bacterium | reverse complement strand
GCTCATAACCGGGAGCGCCGGGCGGAGTCCTCCGCGCTTTTCGAGAAAGCCCTTCGCGACGAGGTCAGCCGCCATCTCCTCATCGACCTTCGAGAGGGGCGTGTCCGGATCGCTCGCGATGCGCATGAAGAGCGCGATGTTCTCCTGGTTCAGCGCCTGGTCGCGGTCGGGCGCGAACGGCTCGCAGTCGAAGAGGTTCGCGTAGGTTATCCGGTGGTATTCCGAAGTGCGGAAGTTATAGTGAATGTTGCTCCAGCTGACCGACTTTTCGCCGTCGTGGTAAACGATGTGCTCGTCCGGGAAGGTGACGATTCCCATAAAGCGGTAGTTCTTGCCGTTTGACGCGGGCGCGTTTTTCGACTTCCTGAAGCTTCCGACCATCGTGTCCGAGAGCTTTGATACCGCCGCGTCGTAGCCGAGCCACATCAGCTTGCCGGTCGGAAGGTCGTTTCCGACAAAATCAAAGCCGCGGATTCTGTCCTCCAGCCCGAGCAGGGCGTCTCGCAGCTTCGGCGCGATGTCGGCGTAGACCTTCGCGCACTCAGCCCAGAAATCCACCCAGAGCTGTTTTGGGAGGATGACGAAGTCGGTCAGGAATCTGCCGTTCGAGGTCTCCTTTAAAAAGCGGTTCTTCAGAAGGTAGTCGAGTCTGTCCTCGAAGTAGACCGGCGCGACGGCAATTTCGTCAGAGATTTCGCGGATTGTCCGCGGGGATGTCCGGCAGACGACCAGTATCTGCTTGGTTATCAGATCGTCAAGCGCGTGCCAGTAATCCGGCGCTGAGCCGCTTCCGCTGAGGAAGAGTTCGGCGGGGGCGTATGAGCTTCTTCCGGTGGTTTCCATTGTTTCTACACTCCTTTTCAGGTTTTCCTTCGCGTCGAAGAGGCGGCGTCTGACCGTGCTTTCGGGGATTCCGAGCGACGCGGCGATCTCGGCTGTCTTCATTTCGCGAAGGTAATAGTCGATGATCATTTCACGGTGGAGCTTTGAGAGCCTTGAGACGGCGTAATTGAGCGCGCGCTTCTCCTCGGCGCGGATCAGCTCGTCCTCGGTGAAGTCGGGCGAGACCAGAAAATCCGATATGTCGTCGAGCGGTACGGCGGGCGAGTATTTCAGCCGCAGAAAGATATTCAGCTGATTCGCCGCCAGTTTCCAGTACCACGGCTCGAAAGAGGCGACCGGACGCGAGCGCTTTTCGGCTGAGCGGTAAGCCGCGAGCGCCTCGCAGAGTATCTGCGCTGAGAGCTCCTCGGCGTCCTCGGCGGTGTTCAGGCGTTTTCGCGCCCAGAGGAAGGTCTTCTCGACCAGTTCTTCGGTGAAATGTTCCATCTTTTTTGTCCTTTGCGTAATCGATTACATAAATATGAGTGTCGGAATAGCGGAAATGGTTCGGTATGCCGAGAAAAATTATAGCATAAATTTTGCGGAAAGTCAATCCGGATTTTTTGCGTTTAATATTGACAAATCTGAGGTATTGTGGTATAATAGTATCACCACACTGCGTGAACGTACACGTGAAACTTAATTTAAGGAGAATAAACAAAAATGAAGAAGGCAATCACATTGATCCTGGCAGCGCTTCTGGCAGCGCAGTTCGTTTCCTGCGGATCTGAGACCGTCGATGACAGTGAGACCACCGAGGGTGTTGAGACGACGCAAATCGATTCCGAGTCAGTCACGACCGCGTTGAAAGCTCCCGATCTTCCGAAGGTCGACATGGGCGAGAATGAGTTCAGCATCATAACTCAGGGCTGGGCGAGCTACGCGCCGCTCGACGTGACCGACGTCTGCGTCACCGAGCAGAATGGTGAAATACTCAACGACACGGCTTTCAAGCGCAAGTCGGCGGTCGAGGAGAAGTACAACTGCAAGCTGACCGAGGTCTACGACCCGACGGGCGGAAATGACGCGATCAGCATGATCAACGCCTCGGTCATGGCTGGCGACAACAGCTACGCGCTCGCGATGATCCGCTCGAGACACTTTAACTCGCTGATAACGAACGGAAGTCTGACCGATCTTTCAAACGTTCCGAATCTCGATCTTGAGAGCGATTATTACATGGACGAATCCTATGACGCTCTCTCGATAGACGGCACTCACTACGGCATCGTCTCGAACCTCTCGACCAACCCGTATCTGCTGATCTTCTGCTCGTATTTCAACAAGGTCATGCTCGACGAGTACAAATTTGACGATATGTACGAGGTCGTCAGGAGCGGAAAGTGGACGATAGACAAGATGTACGAGATGAGTAAGCTGGTCGCCGCCGACGTCAACAGCGACGGCAAGTTCAATTCGGAAGACCGCTACGGCACTACGTATATAGTAGACGTCACAGAGGGTCTTATCAACTCGTCAGATGTCAAGCTCGCCGTGTCGAAGGACGGAAAGATCGAAAAGAGTTACAAATCGCAGACAGCGGTCGACAAGATGCAGCACATCTTCGACATTCTTTCGGACGAGTCGGTGACCTTCAACGTCCATGCCCGCGCGAGCGACGCCAAGGAGACGAACCGCCTCGAGACCGGCATGTTCATCGAGAGACAGACACTTTTCTCGCTCGCCGGAATCTATTACGCGCCGCAGTTCCGCGATATGAAGGACGATTTCGGAATCATTCCGCTGCCTAAGTACGACGAGGCGCAAGAGGACTATATTTCTCCTCTCTTAGCGAATGTGTTCCCGATAACGGTGATTCCGCGCTCGAACGATAACCTCGACTGGACGGGAATCATCCTCGAGGAGATGTCCTATCGCGGCTACACTGAGCTTCTCCCGGCACTCTACGACACGGTGCTCACCGGCAAATGCGTGCGCGACGACGACTCGGTTGAGATGCTCGACATCATTTTCTCGAACACGTCGTATGACATCGGCATGATCTTCGATTTCGGCGGAGTGCGCACCGAAATCCGCAACATCCTTCATACACTGAACGGCAATTTCTCCTCCACCTTCGCCTCGATCGACTCCAAGGTCGACGCGAATATCGACGAGCTCATCAAGGCTGTCGACGAGAACAAGTGAATACTTAAGACCGCCGCGAGGCGGTCTTTTTTGTCTTTTTTTGAAAAGTTGCCGCGGAAATGGTAGAAATATTAATAATTATATGCTATAATCGGTATAATGGGTATGCTTAATTTACATATCCACATCCACAACATTGAAAGGAGGCAGACGGTTGAACCTTCTTTACCTTAAATACGCGGTCGAGATAGCCGCCTGCGGCTCGCTCAACAAAGCCGCCGAAAAGCTCTACATCGGTCAGCCGAACCTCAGCCGAACGATAAAGGAGCTCGAGGCGTCGCTCGGTGTCACGATTTTCGAGCGCTCCCCGAAGGGAATGGTCGTAACCCCCGACGGCGAGGTCTTCCTGCAATACGCCCGGACGATACTCCAGGAGGTCGAGTCGCTCGAGGGCATGTTCAAAAACCGCGCCGCGCAGAAGAAGAAATTTTCGATCACTGTCCCGCGCGCCAGCTATATCGGCGAGGCTTTCGCCGAGTTCTCCAAGCGCCTTGTCCTTGAGGACGAGGTCGAGGTCATGTACAAGGAGACCAATTCGCTGAACGCGATGGAGAGTGTCCTCAACTCGGATTTCAAGCTCGGAATGATCCGCTATGCCGAGAATTACGACAGATATTACAAGGAGAGAATGGACGAAAAAGGGCTCGCTTACGAGCTTGTCACCGAGTTCAGGCATGTCGTCGTCATGAGCGCCGACTCGCCGCTCGCCGAAAAGGAAACTATCCTGCCGTCCGATCTCGACGATTACATCGAGATCGCGCACGCTGATCCGTATGTCCCGTCGATGCCGGTCTCAGATGTCAGAAAGATCTCGACTCCCGAAGTCGGGCGGAGAATATTCATCTTCGAGAGAGGAAGCCAGTTTGATCTGCTCTCGAACAATCCCGACACCTTCATGTGGGTGTCGCCGCTGCCAAAGAAGGTGCTTGAGCGAGATCGTCTTGTCCAGCGCCGCTGCGACATTGATCAGAAGCTCTACAAGGACGTTATGATCTACCGCAGGGAATATCATCTGACCGCGCTTGACAAGCTCTTCATCTCGGAGCTCTGCCGTGTCAAGCGCGAGGTTTTCGGATCTGATATATCATAAAAGATATAACGGATATGTGAAAATAACAGTTCACAATATGCGATAAGTGTGTTAAAATATTAACGTGTGGTCGCCGACACTCAGGATGGCGGCTGAAAGGAAATATTCAATGAGACTCGATCGAATGATCGCCGTCCGCAACGACAAGACAATCTACCGCGACGGCGAGTACTGCATGAAGGTCTTCGTGAACAGCCACACGAAGTCCGAGATCTTCGCCGAGGCGCTCAATCAGGCTCGCGCCGAGGAGACCGGACTGCCTGTCCCTAAGCTCTGTGAGGTGACGATGCTCGACGGAAAGTGGACGATAGTCTCGGAACTTATCCGCGGAATGTCGCTTGAGCAGATTTCGCGCGGAGAGCCCGAAAAGCGCAAAGCGATACTCGACGCGTTCATCGACCTGCAACTCGAGGTTCAGTCGAAAAAGTGCGGGTTCTTCCCGAAGCTCTCGGAAAAGCTGAGACGCGAGATAGCCGCGGCTGATTTCGACGGCGGACTCAGGGAGGTTCTGATGAGAAGGCTTGACGAGCTGACATCGCTCCCGGGCGAGGATTGCCTCTGCCATGGGGATTTTGCGCTGTCCAACGTCATAAGCTCGGAGCGAGGACTCTACATTCTCGACTGGTCGCACGCCTCGACGGGAAGCGCCGCCGCGGACGCCGCGAGAACCTATCTGCTCTTCTGGCTCGCCGGCGAGATCGATGGCGCGGAACGCTATCTTTCGGGATTTTCGGCAAAGAGCGGAATAAGCGCGCGTTTGATCAAGCGCTGGATGCCGCTGGCGGCGGCTTCGCAGATGAAGCGCTGCCGTTTTACACAACGTGAATTCTTACTCGGATGGGTAAAGGACAATAAATTCAAAGGAGAATAAAACAATGAAAGTAACAGTATGTATCGGATCTTCCTGCCACATCAAGGGCTCGCGCCAGGTCGTCGAGACCCTCCAGGAGCTCATCGCGAGCGAAAACCTCGGAGACAAGGTTGAGCTTGGCGGAACTTTCTGCATGGGTCGCTGTCAGGAGGGCGTCTGCGTCATGGTGGACGATGAGTTCCACTCGGTCAGCCCCGAGAACGCAGGCGAGTTCTTTAAGAACGAGATCAAGGCGAAGGTCTGAGAGGCTCGTCGTCATGATCTATGTTGAAGTTTGCGTAGGAAGCTCCTGCCACATCAAGGGAGCGCCGGAAATTGTCGAGAAGCTTCAGAAGAAGATATCCGACAATAAGCTCGAGGACGACATCATCCTCACCGGAAGCTTCTGCACCGGAAAATGCAACCGCGTCGGAGTGACCGTAACGGTCGGAGACGAGATTCACACAGGCGTAACGCCTGAGGGTTTCGACAGGTTCTGGGACGAGACGATAATCCCCGCGCTGAAAAAATCGGAGGAATGATATGTCGAACTGCCTTACTCTGAAGAAATCAAACTGCAAGAACTGCTACAAATGCATCCGCCACTGTCCGGTCAAGTCGATAAGATTCTCGGGCAACCAGGCGCATATTATCGGCAACGAATGTATCCTCTGCGGACAGTGCTTTGTCGTATGTCCGCAGGACGCGAAGCAGATCGTCGATGAGACCGAGAAGGTCCGCGTCCTTATCCAGTCCGGGGATCCGGTTTATGTCAGCCTCGCGCCGTCCTTCATCGCGAACTATGAGGGGATCGGAATCGAGGGAATGCGCGCCGCGCTCAAAAAGCTCGGCTTCGCCGACGTCGAGGAGACCGCGATTGGTGCTACGATTGTAAAGCGCGAATACGACCGGCTGCTCTCGGAAGGCGGGCGTGATGTCGTGATTTCCTCCTGCTGCCACTCGATAAACCTCCTTATACAGAAATATTTCCCAGCCGAGCTGCCCGATCTTGCCGACGTTCTGTCGCCGATGCAGGCTCATTGCTCGGATATCAAGAAGCGCTTTCCGAACGCTAAGACCGTCTTCATCGGTCCGTGCGTCTCAAAGAAGGACGAGGCTGAGCACTACGGGAATCTCGTCGACGCCGTTCTGACCTTCGAGGAGCTGACAAACTGGCTTGAGGCGGAGCATATCAGACTCGAGCCCGAGATGGACGACACCGCCGAGAGCCGCGCGAGATTCTTCCCGACGACCGGCGGAATCCTGAAGACGATGGCTCAGAACGCGCCGGGATACACCTATCTTGCGGTCGACGGCGTAGAGAACTGCAAGGCGGCTCTGAGAGACATCGAGAGCGGAAAGATACATAAGTGCTTCATCGAGATGTCAGCGTGTGTCGGAAGCTGCATCGGCGGTCCGGTCATGGAGAAGTACAACAAACGCGCGCCTGTCTCGGACTACATGGCGGTCTCGGAATACGCGGGCGAGAAGGACTTCGATGTGAAGCAGCCGGACGCGCTCTCTATACGCAAGACCTTCGAGCCGATTGAGCTGCGCAATGTCACTCCGAGCGAGGCCGAGATCCGCGAGGTGCTGAAAAAGATGGGTAAGACAAAGCCCTCCGACGAGCTCAACTGCGGCTCCTGCGGCTACAATACCTGCCGCGAGAAAGCCATCGCCATCTGCCACGGCAAAGCCGAGATCTCGATGTGCCTGCCATACCTCAAGGAGAAGGCGGAGAGCTTCTCGGACTGCATTGTCAGCAACACGCCCAACGGCATCATCGTAATCAACGAGGCGCTCGAGGTTCAGCAGATCAACGACGCGGCGAGAAAGATAATGAACATCCGCGCGGCTTCGGATATCTTAGGCGACCAGGTTATCCGCATACTCGATCCCACGCCGTTTGTCAAGGTTCTCGAGTCAAAGCGGGCTATGCGCGACCAGAAGCTCTATCTTGCCGAGTACGACCGCTATGTCGAGCAGTCGATAATCTACGACACGACCTTCCACATGCTCCTGTGCATCATGCGCGACGTCACCGACGAGGAGAACGAGAAGGAGAAGAAGGAGAGCATCCGCAGCCAGACCGTCGAGATCGCCGACAAGGTCGTCGACAAGCAGATGCGCATTGTCCAGGAGATCGCGTCGCTGCTCGGCGAGACCGCGGCTGAGACCAAGATCGCTCTCACAAAGCTTAAGGAGAGTATTTCAGATGAATGATCTCTGCGCCGAAATCGGCTACAAAAGCATCAACCACATCGGCGAACAGCTCTGCGGAGACCACGTCGATATAGTCGAGCAGAGCGACGATTCGACCGTCATAGTCCTTGCCGACGGACTCGGTTCGGGCGTCAAGGCGAGCATTCTCTCGACGCTCACATCGAAGATAATCTCGACGATGATGGCTCAGGGGCTGACGCTCGAGGACTGTGTCGAGACAATCGCGCAGACTCTGCCGATCTGCTCTGTGCGCGGGGTCGCTTACTCGACCTTCACGATACTTCACCTCGTGAATAACTCCGGGATGGAGCTTATCCAGTATGACAA
>CAKSOR010000112.1 GCA_934477985.1 uncultured Eubacteriales bacterium | reverse complement strand
GATATGGAGCGTACCGGTTCGTTCTCCTGCGGGAACGAGAAGGTAAACAGGCTGTACAGCAATTCCATATGGGGGCAGCGGAGCAATTTTATCGATGTTCCTACAGACTGCCCGCAGAGGGACGAGCGCTGCGGCTGGACAGGCGATGTGCTGGCGTTCGCGAAAACCGCCGCGATACACTATGATGTTTCAGCCGTGCTTCGGAAGTGGCTGCATGATCTGATTCTGGAACAAAAGAGCGACGGCGCGATTTACGGCGTTGTGCCATCGGTCAACGAGCGGGGAATGAGGGTTTCAACCGCGTGGGGAGACGTTATTACTGTTGCGCCGTGGGAAATGTATCTCGCTTATGGGGATGCTGAGCTTCTGGAAGAATGCTATCCCGCGATGCTGAAATGGATTTCCTATATCCGTCATTCCGGCGATGAGGAATATCTCTGGCTCGGCGGAAATCACTACGGCGATTGGCTGGCGTCCGATGCGATTCTGTCTCCGGAGCATCGGGAGGGCGCGACTCAGACCGATCTTATTGCAAGCGCATATTTCGCTCATTCGGTCGAGCTTGCAGTCAGGGCGGGAAGGGTACTGAAAAAAGACACGAAAGACCTCGAGCTGCTCCATCAAAATATCAGGAAAAAGTTCAGGGAATACTTTATAAAAGACGGCTTGCCGACCATATATCCCAAATATGACGCGCTGTCGGTCAATCGCCCGGTCAAGGGACTGACGCAGACCTCGATATCGCTTGTGCTTCGTTTTCATCTGTACGAGGGGGAGATCGAGCGGGAAAAGCTGACAGATAAGCTGCTGGAGCTTATCCGGGAAAACGATGGAAAAATGAACACCGGCTTTGTCGGCACTCCGCATATTCTGCACGCGCTTTCGGAGAACGGGAGAGTCAGGACGGCGTATGATCTGTTCTTATCCGAAAAGAATCCCTCGTGGCTGTTTTCGGTTGACCGGGGAGCGACGACCATCTGGGAGCATTGGGACGGCATAAAGGAGGACGGCAGCTTCTGGAACGACTGCAAGAATTCCTTCAATCATTATTCCTACGGCTGCGTGTTCGACTGGGTATATGCGTGGGTGCTGGGCATAAGACCGATGGAGGATGCTCCGGCATATCAGCGATTTACGCTCGCTCCCCATCCCGACGAGCGGCTGGGACACGCGGAGGGCTCGATAAAGACCCGATACGGTACCATATCCGTCTCATGGAGATATGAAAACGGACGGATAAACTATTCCTTTACCATTCCTGAGGGTTCGTCAGCCGAGGTCGTTATTCCCGGGGAGGAGAAGCGGATGTATTCGCCCGGAAGTTACACTATAGCAGGTAAATGCTTATGAAAACAGAGAAAAAATTCTATCGGTTCATTTGTGTGATTGCGGTTTTCCTTTTTTGCTGCGTGTTGAACGGCTGTCAAAAGCAAGCGGACTATCTGAAAATCGTCGGGAATGGGCAGACTGAGTATGTCATTACCCGTTCTCAGAACGCGAAGCGATGGGAGATTGAAGCCGCCCTGCGCTTCAGAGACGCCTTGAAAGCCGTCACCGGAGCCGAGATACAGATAAAAGACGACTTTGAGCGAGAAGGAACAGCCTACGTGCGCACCGACAAGGAGATCATAATCGGTTCAACCAATCGTGAGAATGAGTTTGAGACCGATTACGATTCGTTCAAAAACGGGTTCAGCATCTTTTCGAGCGACAGTCGGCTGGTGATTTTAGCAGGCTCTGCCGCCGGAATGGACGCGGCGCTCGAACAGTTCTTCTCGGACTTCTTTGGCATAGCTCCCGGAAGCGAAGCAGCTTCGGCTGACAAGCTCACGGAGCTTACTGTCAGCTCTGATTATAAGGCGAGCCTGAAATACGACTCGTCGGAACTGCCGTTTCTTGGAATCCCTTTGAAGGATTATACAATAGTTAAAGACAGCGGCGGCTATATGACAAAGCGCTGCTGTATGCTTCTAAAAAAGCTGGCGGCAAAAATATCGGGCGCAGAGCCTGACGTCGCGGAAGAAAAGCGCAGCGGCGGCAATCTGATGATAAAAATCGACGGTACGGTCGGGGACGGTAATTTCTGCATCTCAATTTCTGGCACCGATATCACTATCTCATTTGCCGACTATTACGGCTTCGGAGCCGCTTTGGAATGGCTGAGAAGCGAATATGAGTCGCGCGGCTATTTCGATTTCAAGGATAGCTCCACGGTAAATGGAAACTATATGCTTTATCTCGATAAAACGACCGCCTCTGACGAGTACGCTTTCAAGCGGGCAGGCGCGGTGCGCGTCATGTTCAATAATATTCTCTGGGGCGACAGCTCCGGAATGGCGGGACGGCTGAACAGAGATATTCCCTCGGCAGAACGACACCGGCTGACCGCGGAGATGGCGGCAATTTATCAGCCTGACGTGCTGGGACTACAGGAGGTCAGCAAGCAGGAACGCACAGGCATGAACGGAATCGTCACGCTGCTTTCAGACGCGGGATATACAGAGGTGAAAAATACCGATATACTGGAGATGGCTTCAAGCTGTACGCCGATCTTTTACCGCGAGGACGCGGTGTCGCTCAAAGCGTCCGGCTTTAAGATTTTCGACAATCAGCCAGATGAGCCTGACAGCTCAAAATCCATGACATGGGGCGTGTTTGAATCAAAGGCTGACGGGGAGAAATTTATGGTTGTATCGACGCATATGTGTACGGAGGACGATGAAATCGGCGCGCTTCAGGCGACAGAGCTGATCGAAATCGTAAATGAAGTGACTGCGGAATATGGCTGCCCGGTGATCGTTGGCGGCGACTTTAACGCAGTCTATGATGAAAAGACCTACAAGACCTTCACAGAAACCGCGGGATATCTGAATGCCAGAGAGCTTGCAGCCGTATCGACCAAGGTGCGCTCATATCAGACATATCCGAAATATGATCAAAAGCTCGGCATCATGCAGCCCGTGGGCGATATTACCATTGACAATCGCGGCTCGGTTGACCATATTATTCTTGACAATACCGATAAGCTCAGCGTCGGCGTGTTCGGCGTTGTGGTTGACGAATGTTCGAGATCGGCATCCGACCATCTGCCGATATTTATGGATTTTGATTTTATAACTGAATGAAAGCAGGGAAAAGCAATGAAAAAATTTCTGTATGTTCCGTCATTGAACTGTACAGTCGCCGCCAAAAACGACGAATATCTCAGCTACTGGTATGCCGTTCGCTTTGCCGATACCATTGAAAGCGGCGCGGATAGGCTGGCAATGCTCGGCGGCAAGACGCTCACGCTTGACGAGAGCGGCGAGAGGGCATTTGTATCGGTAAAGCCGACTGACGGCGGTTATACGGTTTCGTGCGGCAGCTTTTTCGGATTTGAGACGATATTGAATAAGCTGCAAAAAGGCAAATTTGCTGTCGGAACATTTCCAATAACCTATGACTGCGAAGGCGACGCCTATGCGCTTGCGGACAGACAGCACCGGGTCATGTACTCCAACGTTCTCTGGGACAACGATATTCTTCACTACGCTCCGGCGAGAAACCGGCTGACGGCGGCGATCGTTAAGGAGTATGCTCCTGAAATTGTCGGTATGCAGGAATGTGGTCAGCGAAAGCGAAAGGAGTGCGGAATTTACGCGCTCGAAAACGTAATGTCCGAGGCGGGATATGTCGAAGCACGCGTGCAGGCTGTAAACAACTGTGATAATGTCAACTGCACGCCGATTTTCTACAATCCTGACGCTGTTAGGCTGCTCGACTGCGGATATTACTGGTACGAGAATCAATGCCAGCTTGTCGGGCGCGGAGATCAGAGCTCAAAGTCGCTGACATGGGGTCGCTTCCGCTTCAAAAACGACCAAAAAGAGCTGCTCTTTGTCTCTACGCATATGTGTACGCAGGACGACGACGTCCGCGAAAAACAGGCTATGGAAGCGGAAAAGCTCATCACATCGCTGCAATCCGAAAGCGGCTGCCCGGTGATATTCGGCGGAGATTTCAACGGCAATATGAGCCAGAAAAATTACCGTTACCTGACCGAAAAGGCAGGCTGGACTGACGTCAGAGGGCTCGTTGACTTCTGCTCACACGAGAAAGGACACCACGCTCATCCGGAGTTCGATTTCAGACTGGAGATTCCGGTCTCAAAGGTTCAGGCAACCGAATTTGACGAGAAAGTCAGCGTTGACCATGCGCTGACCTTTGGCGGAGGGCTGAAGCTTTCCCGATTTGCGATCATAAATAATTATCCGGCGCGATCATCTTCCGACCATTATCCGCTTTATGTGGATTTTGAATATTAAAAAGAAAGAGGTATTTCTTATGAAACACAAACTGACATCTGTGCGAAGTACGGCAATTTTGCTTGCATTATGCAGCCTTTGCGGTGTTTTCGCCTCCTGCGGCGACAACAAGGAGCCGAGCGGAACCGATACAAAGGCGAACACGGACACATCGTCGTCAGATGATACCGCTGAGCTTGACAGCCTTGAAGCGCGCAAGCTGGTCTCCGACGATGTGCCGGAGCTCAACTTCGGCGGCAAGGATTTCCGCATCTTCTACCAGAAGCGCTACACCACCGACGCGGTTCCCGAAATCAACGAGGAGACCGGCGATATCATCAACGACGCGATATTCCGCCGCAACCGCACTATTGAGGAGCGTTTCAACGTCAATATCGTCGGTACCTACGGCGAGGAGGACGCGATGGTCACTCAGCTGATAAATTCGGTCTCCGCCGGCGACGATGAGTACGATCTTTTCCTTGGACATTCGATCTTTTCGGGCAGAGCGGCTCTGGCAGGATGCTTCTACAACTGGTACGACATTCCGTACATGGACTTTTCCAAGCCCTGGTTCCCGCAGGCGTCTATTGAAGGACTTACCATCAACGACCGGATGTACCTGACCGTTTCCGACCTGTGTCTGTCGTTTTCATCCGTTTCCTATTGTATGTATTTCAACAAGCAGATGATTGAAGCCTACAACCTGCCGGACATCTATGAGCTTGTTGACAACGGAGAGTGGACGGTTGACAAGCTGTACGATATTACAAAGGATATGTACAGAGATCTGAACGGAAACAGTACCGCGGATATCGACGATCAGTACGGCTTCGCGAGCGCGCTTTCCAACCATACGACCACATGGCTGTTCTCCTGCAAGGTTCCGACTGTTGAGCTGCATGAGGACGGAACTGTGAAATCGGTATTCAATTCGGAGCGCGCTTCCACGCTGATTGACAAGCTGCGCAAACTGTACAATGACAATCCGGGAAGCTATCTGACGGCTGCGAACTCCGCGCAGGCAAGTCCTATGTCATCATTCATGAATGGCTATTCGGCAATTCTGACCGATTCTATCGGCGCGTCGGTTTCGCAGTTCCGCGACGTCATGTTTGATTACGGTATAGTGCCTTATCCCAAGTATGATGAAGCGCAGGATGGGTATTACACTATTCCGGGCGGAAGCGTATCCTGCATGGCGGTTCCGAAATCCACGGTCGATACCGAGCTTGTCGGCGCGGTAACGGCAGCGCTTGCCCGCGAGAGCTGGGTTTCGGTTATGCCCGATTACTACGACATCGCTCTGAAGGTCAAGGGGGTAAGAGACGAGACCTCGATCAGGATGCTCGATACCATCCTTGACGGACGTTCTGTAACGGCTCCGTTCCTTTACGATTCCTTTGTCGGCTATAATTATAAGGTTGCTGACCTGCTGGGCGGCAACAGTGAGCTTGCCTCTTATGTCGCTTCGATGGACAATAAGGTAATCGATCATTATGAATCGATCCTGGAGCTGTTTTGCGGAGAAGAATGACACTTATGCGGTAAAAATCTCCCCGTCCGATATAGCGGGCGGGGAGAGGGGAGATATTCAGATACCACATTCTAAATATTAACTTAAAGGAGACTTCAAAATGAAAAAAATCATCGCTTTCGCCTTGTGTGCGATCATGCTCACAGCTATGGCTGCGCTCGGAGTATCGGCTTCGGTTTCGTTTGCCGAAGCTATTCCCGGAAACGTCGGTACGCTCGTTGTGGAGAAGGGCGCCGCTCTTGAAGATATCGCCGAGTACTACGGCACTGTCCCGGAGCTGAAAGCCGGCGGAGGACATTTCTGCTGCAAGGCTGACTGCTGGGTACGTTACGAATTCAACGCCGAGAAGGCAGGAACCTATACTTTCGCAGTTCAGTACGCGGCGCCGGCGAATGCAGATACCCGTGCGATCAACTATTCTATCGACTCTGCCGAAGTCAGCAAGCAGCAGTATGTCAAGCTCGATTTCACCGATCCGGGCAGCGATTACTCGACCAAATGGTATATGCTGGTCACCGCGGAGCTTACTGCCGGGATGCATAGCTTTTATATCCTGACTCCCACCGGATTCGACAATTCTGCTGTCAAGAGCTGCAATATCCACGGTTTGTCGGTCTACCTCACCAAGGAAGCAGCTCCCGCAAAGGGAACAGAAACAGCTCCTCAGACTGCCGATACCGCAATGCTTTCGGTTGCTGCTCTCGCGGCTTCCGCTGCTGCCGTAGTTGCCGTAAAGAAGCGCGGCAGCAGAAATATCGAAAAGTAACATTAAATGTCAGATTCCTCCCTCCGCATAGGTTAGAATGGTATCAACAGACTGACAATCCCCCTTGGTTTTGACCCGAATAACAGTCAAATCAAGGGGGACTTTTTAAGATTCATTAAGTATTTCACAAATAAAAAAGCGACAGGACCATAATAATCCTGCCGCTCCATGGAAAATGAAAAAGTTTGCAGCCTCTATTTATAGGTAATGATTAATTTCTGCGCTTGATGACAGTGAGCGCCGCACCTGATGCCGCTGCTGCCAGTACGATGAGCGCGGTGAAATCAGCAGTCGCCGGAGCATTGTCTGCCTTGGGAGCTTCCTTTGCGGCGAGAGTAAAGGTTACGCCGTGATCCTTGGGACCCCAATCATAAGCGACACTTTCATCAGTCTTAGTAGTACCGAACATATTCACACGCTGTCCGTTAGCATCATAGTCGAGATAGCAGAACATAGCATTGAGCTTGAAGCCGGCGCTGACATTGAGATCACCGGCACCCTTGAGCTTAGCGTCATTCGTGAGAGTATCCCAATCCAGCTTGATCTCGAAGTTCCAGCCCTTATCGCTCTTGACAGTCTTGACAGTAACGCCTTCGCCATTGTACATAACCGCATCGTTCTTGGATTCCTGACGCTGGATCATAGGCTTGTTTTCGTTGTATCCCCACGAGTAGAAAATTGCGCGGTTCTCGTTGGTGGTAGCGAAATACCGACCCATGTCTATCGAAACCTGGAAAGCATCGCCGTTGTACTGACCATCGCTCGACTGTTTTACGGCAGAGTCGGTGACTTCTCCGGCGATATAGAGTCCGCTCTCGTCCCAGAGTACAGAGACGTTTGTCTTGAAGTCATCGGGAACTATTCCTTCTCACGCCTTAGCGTTCTTTGAGCTGAGCTCGATCTTGGCTGCCTTTTCCTCTTCGCTCAGCTCCTCGGTCTTGTAGGCTCCGGTCGAGGAGTCAACCTCC
>CAKSOR010000111.1 GCA_934477985.1 uncultured Eubacteriales bacterium | reverse complement strand
TTCACTCATCCCGCGAATCAAGCGCCGCCGCGGCATCAACAACACAACTCATAGCCGCTTCTCAGCCGCGCCGCGAATTCAGGTTCTCACCCCTGCGCGTAAGCGAACGCCGCCCTGATCCCGTCAACCGCGGCACTGGTTATTCCACCGGCGTAACCCGCGCCTTCACCGCATGGATATAAATTCGAAATTCCGGGCGCTTTTCCATCCTCGCCGCGCGGAATCCTTACCGGCGCTGATGTCCGCGTCTCAACTCCCGTCAGCACAGTGTCCGCCGCGTCAAAACCATTCATCTTCCGACCGAAGTTCCTCAATCCCGTCCGCAGAAGTCCGGTCACAAACCCCGGCAGAACCTCACCGAGATCGCAGACCTTCACCGCGCCCGACGCCTCACGATAGGTCGGAGTCACTCTCCCCGGCTCTCTGAGTCCCGTCTTCCTTCCGTCGAGAAAATCCCCTGAAAGCTCGATCGGCGCGGAACAATCCTTCCCGCCGGCTAAAAACGCCTTCCGCTCAAGCTCCCGCTGGAATCTTATCCCATCGCGCCAACCGCCGCCGATGTCCTCCGGAAACACCGAGACCGCGATCGCTGAGTTCGCGTTCCGCCCGTCGCGCGCGTAGCGGCTCATTCCGTTCGTCACGACTCCGCCTTCCTCACTCGCCGCCGCGACTACCTCGCCGCCCGGACACATGCAGAAGCTGTACACTCCACGCGCGCTGTCGCTGACTATCCCCGCTTGCTTCTCACGATACGAGAGCGAATACTCGCCCGGCGGCAGCAGCCCTTTCTCTCTGTACCAAGCCGCCTTCTCGCCGTAAAGCATCTTGTCAATGTCGCTCTGAAGATGCTCGACACGCACTCCGACCGAGAAGGGCTTCGGCAGAATGCTCACCCCGCGGCTGTCAATCATCTCATACGTGTCACGCGCCGAGTGCCCGACCGCCAGTATCACACCGTCCGGCTCAAGCTCATACGACGCCCCGCCGCGCTCAAGCGTCACCGACTCAATTCTCCCGCCGCTCATCTTCATCCCGACAAGCTTTGTGTTGAACCTCACCTCGCCGCCGAGCGACTCTATCCGCTCTCTCAGATTCCCGACGACCTTCACAAGCCGGTCAGTGCCGATGTGCGGCTTCGCCAAAGTCAGTATCTCGTCCGGCGCGCCGAACTCTTGGAACCGCTCGAGCACATACTGGCATCTCGGGTCGTTTATCCTCGTCACCAATTTTCCGTCCGAGAACGTCCCCGCGCCGCCCGCGCCGAACTGAATGTTCGACGAGAGATCCAGCTTTCCGGTAAGGTTGAACTCATTTACCGCCGCCTGGCGCTCGGCAATGTCCCCGCCGCGCTCAACCACAATCGGCGAATATCCGTTCTCCGCGAGCATCAGCGCCGCGAACATCCCGCACGGTCCGAAGCCTACGATCAGCGGGCGCTTTTTATCGTCCCGCGCCTTCGGGAATTCAAGCTCCCCGCGCTTCACGATCTCAAAATCAACCGGGTTCAGTGAGCTGAGCTTCTTCGGGCTCAGCTCGCACTCGACCGTCACCGAACAGACGAGCTCTATGTCATGCCCCGCCCGGCGTCTCGCGTCTACCGAGCGCTTGTGTATCGACGCCGAGATGAACTCACCCTTTGTGAGTCTCAGCTTCTTCTTCGCCATCTCAATGACCGAATCAACCGGCTCTGTCACCGGGACGCGGAGGTTCTTTACTATTATCTGCATTGCGTTCTCCTCAAAAGAGAGCGGAAAAGTCAGACTTTTCCGCCCTTATGGTTATTTGCTTATCGTCACGTTGACCTTGTACTCGCCGATCTCATATACGCTCGCCGAGAGCGCGTCGGCTATCGTGAAGGTCACCGGCACCTCGACCGTGCCCGACGAGTTCGTAAGATAGCTTATGTCGACGTTCGCGGTTATGTTGCTCTGACTGAGCATCTGGAGCTTCGAGTAAGCCCCGCGGAATCTCACCGTCAGCGACGCCGTGTCGAGCGAGTAGTTCAGGTTGTTCGGGTTCGTGACCACTATGTTCGAGACGACAAGGTCGCGGGTCTCTGTGCCCTTATGGACTACCGACACGCTTGCCGCGCTGACTCCCGAGACGTTCTCGATGCCGTCGGGCAGGGTTATCGCCGCGGTCTGCGTGATGTCGCCGGTTATCTTCTTCTCGTCAAGCTGGGTCACAGACACCGAGCTTATCTTGTCGAGCGCGTCCGGATCGCCCTTTATCGTGATTGTCGACGGGCTTATCGTTATCGTGACGTTCGACGCGTTGTAGTAGTTATACCTGTAGCTGACCGAGAGCGGCACTTCCTTGAAGGTGTAGACCGGGTAGTACACGTTCACCTCGGAGGTCTGGAGCTTTATATACGGGTTCGAGATAACCGCGCCGGTCTTGTCGACAAGCTCCAGTGTTCCGGTCGAGGACATGGATTTCGTCACTCTTCCGAGGTCAAGCGTCACACGCGCGTAGTCTATCTCGGCGAGCTCTTCGGCGGGACCCGAGACATTTACCGTCTCGGAGCTTATCTGCGGAGTTCCGAGCGAGTAGTTCGACTCCATCGTGTAGTTCGGGATGACCTTTACCGGCACGCTGACCGTCGTGCGCTTATCGACGTAGACGTTGATGTAGTTGACCGACATCGAGGACGCCGTGATTCCGGCCGGGAGCGTCGTCTTCACCTCGAGCGGGTATTCGCCCGCGGCGGCTATGTCCTTGAGGTCGACGTATGCCTTGATGTCGTCGGCGGTTATCCGTCCGAGCTCGCTCTTCGTGCCGCCTACGGTTATATCTATGGTGGCGTTGTAGCCGGAGATGACCGAGAGCCCGAGTGTCTCCTCGATCGCGTCGAGATTACGGAGCGAGACGGCAATTCCGGTGAACGTGCGCTCATCGGTCGCGGTGTCGGTGATGACCACGTAGAACCAGAGCACAATCGCCGCGAGGACGCAGAGTATCTTCGCTATGACGTTCTCGGATTTGCTTTCCTTTATGAGGTACTCGCCGCCCTGCTCGGCTACATGCTTTTCGTATTCGCTGTTTTTTTCGTTTGGCAAATGAAACACCTCATTTCCTGCGGTGGAGCGGATTCTTCGCGGCTGACTTTATCGGCGGCTCCGATTCGGAGAGCAGAAGCCCGGTCAGCTCGTTCTTCAGCGAGTTGTACGAGAAATTCCGCTTTAACTGCCCGTCGACGGCTATCGAGATAGTTCCGGTCTCCTCGCTGACGACGACTATGACCGCGTCGCTGTTCTCGCTCATTCCGATCGCCGCGCGGTGGCGCGTGCCGAGATCCTTTATGATGTCGTTGTTCGTCGAGAGCGGCAGAAAACATCCCGCGGCGTACAGCCGGTCGTCGCGGATAATCATCGCGCCGTCGTGGAGCGGAGCTTTGTTGAAGAATATGTTGCGTATCAGGAACGCCGTCGGGTTCGCGTTGATTATCGTGCCCGACTTGATGATGTCGCCGAGCTTCGTCGCGCGTTCGATCACTATGAGAGCGCCGGTCTTGTCAAGCGACATGTCGCAGACCGCCTCGGTGACCTCGCTTATCATCGCTGAGGTCTGAGCCTTCTCGCCGGATTTCGACTCGCCTATTGAGCGCAGGCTTCGCAGTGGCTCAGAGCCCATCTTCTCGAGCGCCGAACGCAGCTCGGGCTGGAAGACGATGATTATCGCGATCATCCCGACCTGGAAGACGTTGTGCAGGATGAACTGCATCGCGTGCATGTTTAAAAGGTTCGAGATGAACTGGATGAACATAAGGATAAGTATGCCCGCGGCGAGCTTTCCGGCGCGGCGCTCGCGGATGAATTTGTAGATGTAGTAAAAGACTATCGCGACAATGGCTATGTCTATTATATCGACTATGCCGACATCGCGTATTATGTTCCAGATGTAGGAGGCGAAAGATTTTATTTTCTCCATATCGGCAGTATCCTTTTCGAAAAAAATATCACTAATATATTGTACCACATCCCGCGCCGGATTTCAAATACATTTTGAAAATTTTCAGAGAAATTCGCGGGTACGCGGATGGTAATTTCTGTACATTTTGTATATACGCGTAATAAAGTACAAAAAGACGTTACAATCGGCAGCGCTCAAGACTCTTGACAGCGCGCCCGAATTATGCTATAATATAGTTTAAAGAATCACAAAGGGAAGGATCATATGACCGATAAACTGAAAAATTTACGCGGCATAGTCATTGTCACCGGACATTTCGGCGCGGGCAAGACAAATTTCGCGGTCAATCTCGCGAGAGAAGCCAAAAAGAACGGAGCGTCGGTGACGCTCATCGACCTCGATATTGTCAACCCCTACTTCAGAGCCGCCGACAACAAGGCTGAGCTCGAGGCGCTCGGGATAAAGTGCGTCGTCCCCGACTTCGCGAACACCAACGTCGACATCCCCGTCCTGCCGCCCGAAATCTACGGAGCGCTCGAGGTCTATGAGCGCGAACCCGACAGACTCACGATAATCGACGTGGGCGGCGACAACGGAGCGGTCGCGCTCGGAATGTACCGCGCTTTCTTCGAGAAATACGGCTATGAGATGCTTTACTGTGTGAACTTCTTCCGCCCGCTGACCGAAACGCCGTCCGACGCCCTCGACTCATTATATGACGTTACAGGCTCGTCGGGAATGAAGGTCACGGGTATCGTCAACACCTCGAATCTCGGCGACGAGACGACAGCCGGCGATATTCTGGGTACGCTCGGCGCCGCAAGCGAGTTCGCCGCGCTCGCAAAAGCCCCGCTTGTCTGCACAACCGCCTTGAAGCGGCTCGAAGGGCTTGAAAGCATCCCCGACGTCTTCTTTATCGAGGACGTCACAAGACACATGTATTGACTTTTTTATATATAAACGAAATCAAACACGGAGGTAGAAAATGAACAAGGTAACATTCAACGAGGATCTCTGCAAGGGCTGCGGACTCTGCGTAAACGTATGTCCGAGAAAGATCATCGCGCTCGACCATGACAAGCTCAACAAAAAGGGCTATCATCCCGCCGGGGTCACCGATATGTCGAAGTGCATCGCCTGCGCGATGTGCGCCACGATGTGTCCTGACGTCGTTATAAAGGTCGAAAAGGAATAAAGAAAGGACTCGAAAAAATGGCTAAGAAAGTTTTGATGAAGGGCAACGAGGCAATCGCTGAGGCCGCTATAAAGAGCGGATGTCTGCATTTCTTCGGCTACCCGATCACTCCCCAGACCGAGATCTCGGAATACATGGCAAAGCGCATGCCCAAGGTCGGCGGACTCTGCCTTCAGGCTGAATCCGAGGTTTCGGCTATCAACATGATCATGGGCGCGGCTGCCGCCGGCTCGCGCTGCCTCACCTCCTCCTCCTCGCCCGGAGTCTCCTTAAAGAGCGAGGGAATCTCCTACATAGTCGGCTGCGACCTCCCCTGCGTCATCGTCAACGTTCAGCGCGGCGGACCGGGTCTGGGCGGAATCCAGCCCTCTCAGCAGGACTACTATCAGGCTACCAAGGCTAACGGTCACGGCGACGAGCAGGTAATCGTCCTCGCTCCCGCGTCGGTTCAGGAGATGGCTCAGCTCACGAGCGAAGCCTTCGACCTCGCCGACATCTACAGAATGCCCGCTATGATTTTAGCCGACGGCGCGCTCGGTCAGATGATGGAGCCGGTCGACTTCGAGCTCACCACAAAGCGCGAGCTCCCCGAGAAGACCTGGGCTACCAACGGAACCTTCGGCAAGCGCAAGAAGAACATCATCAACAGCCTCTACATGAACCCGAACGAACTCGAGCAGTCGATAATCGAGCGTTACAAGCGCTACGACGAGCTCGCTGAGAAGGAGACAAAGTACGAGGAATACAAGTGCGACGACGCCGACATCGTTCTGGTCGCCTACGGAATCACCTCGCGTATCTGCAAGACGGCTATCGCGGCGGCTCGCGCCAAGGGAATCAAGGTCGGTCTGCTCCGTCCGATAACCCTTTATCCGTACCCCAAGAAGCCGTTACGCGCGCTCGCTGACACCGCTGAGCACTTCCTCGTCGTTGAGCTCAACATGGGTCAGATGGTCGACGACGTCAAGGTCGCCACCGAGTGCAAGAAGCCGGTCACATTCTTCGGACGCACGGGCGGAGTCATCCCGTCCCCGGCTGAGGTTCTCGCCGAAATCGAAAAAATCGCAGGAGGTCTTAACTGATGGTAGTATTTGACAGACCGAAATCTCTCTCGCCCGTGCCCTTCCACTATTGCCCGGGCTGCACACACGGAATCGTCCACAGACTGGTCGCCGAGGCTCTCGACGAGCTCGACATCTGCGGGAAGGCTGTCGGCATAGCGCCGGTCGGCTGCTCGGTTTTCGCTTACAATTATTTCGAGTGCGACATGATAGAGGCCGCTCACGGACGCGCTCCGGCGGTCGCTACAGGTGTAAAGCGCACTCATCCCGACAACATCGTCTTCACCTATCAGGGCGACGGCGACCTCGCGGCTATCGGTACGGCTGAGACCGTTCACGTCGGCGCGCGCGGCGAGAACATCACGATAATCTTCATCAACAACTGCATCTACGGCATGACCGGCGGTCAGATGGCTCCGACAACCCTTCCGGGTCAGGTCACGACGACCTCGCCCTACGGACGCGACAGAAGAATCCAGGGCTCGCCGATTCATGTCTGCGAAATGCTCTCGACCCTCGACGGAGTCGCTTACGCCGAGCGCGTCGCGGTAAACACAGTCCCGAACATAAAGAACGCCAAGAAGGCTATCGTCAAGGCTTTCCAGAACCAGATCGACAAGAAGGGTCTCTCGATTGTCGAGGTGCTCTCGACCTGCCCGACCAACTGGGGCATGACTCCCGAGAAGGCGCTTGAGTGGGTAAAGACCGACATGATCCCCTTCTACCCGCTCGGAGTCTACAAGGACACCGACGTGAAGCTCTTAAACCCGACTTCGACAAAGGAGGATAAGTAATCATGACAATGAACATTCTTCTGGCGGGCTTTGGCGGACAGGGAATCCTCTTCGCCGGAAAGCAGCTCGCGAAAACCGCGATGATCGAGGATATGCAGGTCTCGTGGCTCCCGTCCTATGGTCCCGAGATGCGCGGCGGCGCGGCTAACTGCTCGGTCATCATCTCCGACGAGGAGATCGGCTCCCCGCTCGTCGTAAATCCCGATCTGCTGATCGCGATGAACATCCCCTCCTACGACAAGTTCGAGCCGAAGGTAGCGGCTGACGGCATGGTCATCTACGACTCGACGCTGATCCCCTCCCCGGCTGAGACCGCGGGTGTGAAGCACTATCCGATCCCCGCGACCGGACTCGCCTCCGAGAACAACCTCGAGGGCATGGCGAACGTCATCATCCTCGGCTATCTTCTCAAGCTGACGAAGCTCTTTGAGTACGACAGCTTCTCAGAGCACATGATCGCCGGAATCCCCGCGTCCAAGGCGGCTCTCATCGACAAGAACAAGAAGGCACTCGAACTCGGTTATAACTACAACGCATGAAGATAAACTTTCTCCCGGATGAGGTCTGGTACGGTCTGACGTCGGACGACGGCGTCAGAATGCCGCTGGGTGAGAAGTCCTCATTCTCGATTGATTTACAGCCCGGACGCACCGGAAATCAGTACTCGCCGCTCTTCGTCTCAAGCAAGGGACGCTATATCTGGGG
>CAKSOR010000110.1 GCA_934477985.1 uncultured Eubacteriales bacterium | reverse complement strand
CTGAACCGCTCGATGAAGAGCGATACCTCCGAATAGAACAGACTGTGCCCCTCGGCGAACGACGGAATCATCGTCTGATAATCGTTCGAGATGAGCATCGAGTCCGACGCCGTTTTGACCTTGTCGGCGATCGAGCTCATCAGGTCGGTCGCGCGCTTCGTTCCGAACGCGATTTCTAACTCGTCCGCGGCGTTCTTCGTCGTGAAACGCCCGTCAGACGCATAGTAGAGGTTGAATCCCAGCGCTGGCTGGACATACAATCCCCACTGGTCCTTCTCATCGAACTCACCGTTGCCGTCAAGGTCAACCTTTCCGTCGGTCACCATTTTCAAAAAACGGTCGAGCGTCCAGTCGCCGGAATTTACCAGCGCGTATGGGTCATCGAGTTTATATTTGTCAAATAAGTCCTTGTTGAAGTAAAGACACCGCACCGCGCGGTTATCGGTCGCCGACAGGTCGCCCATCGCGAAATACAGCTTTCCGCCAAGTGTCAGCTCGTCGATCAGCGCCGGATTCCAGTATGAACGGTCGAGGTTCAGCTCGCCGAAGGTTTTCAGGTCGTACAAAAGCTCCTCGGTCGCGAACGCCGCCATGTTCTTTCCCGAGCAGATCACCGCGTCATACGCCTTGTCGCCCGCTAAAATCGAGTTTCTCGCCGCGCCAGAGCCCCACATATCGTTCGACTTCGTCTGAGTTATCGTGCAGTTGTAGCGCTCGGAAATGATTCCGTTGCGCTTCCAGACCGCGTCGTTGACCGGCTCGCCGTTCTGCTCGTCGACCGCGAAGTCGTTGACGTTCCAGTCCCAGCCGTCGGTCGCGTAGCGGATGTAGATGTTGAACTCCTTACCTTCGAAGTCGCGTACCTCGGGCGGCGGGAGGGTCGTCTCGGTCGCTGTCGTCCCGGTTGAATCCGATTCTAAATCAGTAGAATTCGGGGGGGGGGGTAGACACATCCTTACCGCAGGACGCGAGGATGATTGATGCCAGGAGAATTACGGATAGTACCTGCTTTTTCATGGGAGTTACCTCACTTTTTCTTTTTGTTTTTGTCAACGCTTATGCGATGCCGCCCTTCACGGCGGAGCCGCCATTCGCCACGCGGGCATTTTCACCGATGTTCTGTCCGTCTTCAGCGCGGTTCAGCCGCGGTCGGGCGGTCCGGCACTTTACATGTCTATTATATCATACTTTCACGCGTCAAATCAATATCAAAACTCAGGATTTATCGAAAATACTTGACAAAACACGTCATTTATGTTACAATATATTTACAAAGGAGATGATCTTATGCCGACAGACGAACTCAGGGCAAAACACGCATGCTCGGAAGCCGCCGCTCGACCGAACGCCGGTTAGCCGCTTTTCTCACCGCCGAGCCGGAACGCGCCGCCTCAATGACTATCGAGGCGCTCGCCGAAGTCTCGGGAGTTTCGGTCGCCTCGGTCTCAAGGATGATACGCGTGCTCGGTCTCTCGGGCTTCGCGGAGCTCAGACACCAGCTCGCCGAGGGCAGCGAACTGCCCGATAACCTCGTCCCCGTGCCCGACGCCGTCGCCGCGCTCAACTCGGTGATCACGCTCGTCAAGGGCAGCGTCGACAGCTGTCGGACGACGATGACCGCCGAACTCCTCGACCGCGCGGCTGAGCTGATCGCGTCGGGCTCGGAGGTGTTTGTGGTCGGCTCGGGCACTTCGGCGGTGACCGCGAGCTATATCTATACGAAGCTGTTCAGACTCGGGATTGCCTGCTCGGTCGCGTCCGACGCGATAATCATCAAGATGAAGTCGGCGCTGATGCGGCGCGGCGGCGTGCTGATCGCCGTCTCGTCGTCGGGGCGGACAAAAACGATCGTCGAAGCCGCGCGGCTCGCGAAGGACGGCGGCGCGAAGGTCATCATCCTGACCGACTATAAGAATTCGCCGCTGACGAGGTCCGCCGATCTGCTGCTCTCGACGACGAACCGCCAGTCGCCCGACGATCCGAGCGCGGAGCTGCCGCTGATCCAGGGTCAGTTGACGATTGTGGATATGGTTTACGCGCTGTTGTCGGCGAGGGTTGGCATTGAGGGCGTTGCGAAGACGAGGGTTCTCGTCCTGGCTGACAAACATCTGTAAGATGTTTGTTAATTATTCACTATTCATTAAGAAAACAAACGCCAATAAAAAAACAAAATCCCGACCAAAAAGGTCAGGATTTCAATTATTCATTTGTATCTCGCCCGATCGACCCCTCCGCCGAGAATCCCTCGGGATAGCGCTTCTTCAGCTTCTCAATATTCGCCGCGGCGACCTCGTCGAGCGAAATTCCAAGCGCGGTCGCGGCTTCGGCGAGATACCAGAGGACATCGCCGAGCTCTTTTTTGAGATGTTCGCGGTCGAGCTCGTGTCCCTGCGCGAGCCACTTTTTGACGATGTCGATCGCCTCGCCCGACTCACCGCAGAGCCCCATCACGCTGTTGATGAGGACGTCGCGCTCGCTTAGGTTCGGGTTGAGGGTGCGCATGGCGTTTGCCTGGTAGTCGTTGAAGGTCATTTTCTTCTCCTCAGTAATCAATTATTTCGTTTGTGCGGTAGCACTCGGCGAGGTAGTCGCGCGGCTGGTAGAAGAGGTCGGAGTTGAAGTTCGACAGCTCGCGGTCAAACCAGGAGGTGTAGACCTCTATAAGCGTAGAGATTACATCGCCGCCGCAGACGTCCTCGATCAGGCGCGAGTAGACTTCGCCGATCGTCCAGTAGTCGGGGACTTTGTACTTGCAGGTTGTGATGTTGTCGAAATCGCCGGTCGGGATATTGCGCAGGGTTATGAAGTCGTCGGCGGTCTTCGCGATCGGCTCGCAGTGGAAGACGTCGGCGTAGTTGTATATCCGGCGGATCGTTTCCTCGCCGAGCGCGCGCACAACATCGCTCCGGCGGAGTCTCTGCTGCCTGCCGAGGTATTCGATGAGGGAACAGGTGTAGAACAGGTCGGAGTTATTCTTCATTTCGCACCTCACAGCTTTGGATGAATTTCAGCGTCATCAGCGATTTCAGCGTGTGGAAGCTGATTTTTATTATTAAATATTCATTAATCATTATTCAATATTCATTAAAGATCAATCGTTTACCGGTGATGGTATCGAGGACGAATCACTCCGCCCGTGCTCCTTCGACGTCCTGAGCGACGCGATCAGCATCCGCTTCAGCTCCAGGCAATCGTTCGTCAGCGACTCGCCGAGTCTCTGGTCGACGTATCCGGTCAGGGAGAGGAGTCGCAGCCAATACTCGGTTTCGGCGGTTTCCTTCAGCGCGATCTGCATCTTCGCGATGAAATCCGCGCGGCTCAGACCGTAGTTGCATTATTAATTATTCATTAATCATTATTCAATATTCATTAAAAGAACTTACGGGGCGGATTTGCTTATGAATATCTGCGAAAGTGGGGAATCTGTTTTTTAGTTTCTGCGCAAAGGGCTTGCTTTTGGTGGTTGCTTGAATTTTAATGAATAATGAATAGTGATTAATGAATATTGAATAATACAAAACAAAAGCTGCCCTTCGGCAGCTTTCGTTTTGGTCGGAATGACAAGATTCGAACTTGCGACATCCTGCTCCCAAAGCAGGCGCGCTACCAACTGCGCTACATCCCGGTCTCTCCGAATATTATACCACATCCGGAGAGTTTTGTCAAGTACTTTCCGCGAAAAATTTCTTATTCCGCGTAAATTTCCGCTATCTTCACGACCAGCTCCGCGCAGAGCTCCATCTCCTCCGCGCACGCGAACTCGAATCTGCCGTGGTGATTATGCGATCCCGTTCCGAGGTTCGGGCAGGGAAGCCCCATGAACGACAATCTGCTTCCGTCCGTTCCGCCGCGCACCGGGCTTGAAACCGGCTCTCCGCCGAGCTCCCTCACCGCTTTATACGCGTTCTCGACGACCTCAAAGACCGGTTCTAACTTCTCGCGCATATTGCGGTAGCTCTCCCTGATCCCGGTTTTCACCGTGCCGTCGCCATACCGCTTATTGAGCTCGTCGGCGGCGCGCTGTGCGATCTCCTGCTTTTCGAGCAGTTTCTTGTAGTCGTGGTCGCGCAGGATGAAGTGCAGGGTCGCCGACTCGACGCCGCCTTCCATCCCGGTCAGGTGGTAGAAGCCCTGGTAGCCGCTTGTGTGCTCGGGGCGCTCGAGCGGCGGGAGGAGGTTCACGTACTCGGTCGCCACAATTGAGGCGTTGACCATCTTATCCTTCGCGTCGCCGGGGTGAATGCTCTTGCCGGTGATCTCGACTTTCAGCGCCGACGCGTTGAAGGTCTCGAAGTCTACCTCGCCGAACGACGCGCCATCGACCGTGTACGCGTACTTCGCGCCGAATTTTTCGACGTCGAACAGGTCCGCGCCGCGCCCGATCTCCTCGTCCGGCGTGAATCCGACGCGGATTTTGCCGTGCTTTATCGTCTTATCGTTCAGCATTGTCTCGGCGGCGGAGATTATCTCGGCGACGCCGGCTTTGTCGTCAGCGCCGAGAAGCGTTGTGCCGTCGGTTGTGATCAGTGTCTTGCCGTGGTATTTCGCGAGGATGGGAAAGTCGCTTTCTCTCATTATTATATGGGGATTTGTGTTGAGGACAATGTCGCCGCCGTTGTAGCTCACGACTTGCGGGTTGACCGGCGAGTCGGGGACTTCGGGCGAGACGTCCATGTGCGCGATGAAGCCGATCGTCGGGACGTTTTCACAGCCCTCCGACGCCGGAATCGTCGCGAAGAGATAGCAGTTTTCGTCGAGGGTAACATCCTCGCAGCCGAGCTCCCTGAGCTCAGCCTCGAGCGCCTTCGCGAACCTGAATTGCTTTTCGGTCGACGGGCAGGTCTCGACTGACTCGTCGGAGGCGGTCGGGAATTTCGCGTATTTTATCAGTCTTTCACAGGGTTTCATTTTATTTTCCTTTCAGATTTTACATTCCGAGAAGCGCGATCAGACCCTGCGCGTAGAGGCGCGCTAAGAAGTCGGTCGGGTGGTTGATGTTGTTGCCGGTCATGTGGTGGTAGTCCTTGCGGGTAAGCAGCGTGCGGTGCAGCTCGGTCATGTCGAGGAACGCGCACTTCTCGCGCTCGGCGAGCTCTTTCAGCGGCTCTTCGTAGTCGGTCTGGAGTCCGGTGAAGGTGCTGATCGGGTTCGGCAGGGTCGTCGCGACCAGGATAAACTCGGCGGCGGGGTTCTTTGCGCGGATTGAACTGATGATCGAGCTTGTGTTCGCGATGAAGTCGCTGACCGGGAGTCTGCCCGTGCCGTCGTTCATGCCGAACGCGATGACGGTCAGGTCGGGCTTGAAATCGTCGAAGTAATACGCCGCGGTTCTGCGTCCCCAGACCGAGGATTCTCCGCCGATCGAGGGGTTGTAGTAGTCGATGTCAAAGCCCTTCAGGCGCAGATATTTCGCGGTGAGCTGCGGGTAAATCGGCATGTAGGGCGGCGCGCCTGCGTCAAGTCCGCTCGAGTTGCAGCCGAACGTGATGCTGTCGCCGAAGAACGCCAGCCTGAACTTGCGCTCGGCGAGGAGCTTGCGGGAATTTTCGAGGTACTCCGACTTTTCGGGGAAGTATCTGCCGTCGAAGATGTCCGACGCCGGGGTGTAGGTCACCGAGTATTGGATCTTGTGGAAGTCGTTGCCGCCGCCGAAGATCAGGCAGCCGCCCAGCGTGCACTTGAACGGCGTGCCATCGGCGGGGTTGTACTCCTCCCAGGGCATTATCCGGATTCCGGAGTCAGCGGGGATGACGAGCTTGCCGTCTTTCACGAAATAATCCCTGCCCTCGGTGAAGGTCTTGTCCTTAGTCGCGGTCGTGACGCTGATGACCTCCTTGATGTCGTCCATCAGCGCGATCGTCAGTTCGCCCGACTCGCCCTTTTTGTAGAGCGGCATGATCGACTCGTCGACGATTTTCTCGGCTTTTTTGTAGGGTCTCATGATTTCGGCGATGTCGACTTTGTAAAGATTCGGCATTTTTATGCCTCCTTGCT
Organism: uncultured Eubacteriales bacterium; assembly: GCA_934477985.1. Lineage (GTDB taxonomy): Bacteria > Bacillota > Clostridia > Oscillospirales > CAG-272 > Flemingiibacterium. The sequence continues at coordinate 1,715 of CAKSOR010000110.1, read as the reverse complement.
TTGAATTTTCTTTTTGTAGAGATAGGCGCGTCCACGCTTACCGCAGTTCTCGAGCGCTCCGAGCGTCACTAAGGTGGCGATCATCCGCCCGGCGTAGCCGTTTTGCAGCTTTGCCGCCTTACCGAACTCCGCGACCGTGAATTCGTCGGGAAGCTCGGGCAGGATCGACGCGAAATCCTCCGCCGTCTCGTAGGTCTCGATTCTGATGAGCCCGGTCGGGACGCGCTCGGCACGCTTCGCGCCGTGGTGTTTGCGGTCTTTACTCCGCCCGGTCAGCAGCTTGAATTCTTCGATTTCGAGGTAAACCGCGTCGAACGACAGTCCTTCAAGCGGCATGAGCGGGCGGATTTCCCACAGCTCCTTGACGAGCTCCCAGATATTGCCGGATTTCGGCGATTTCCGACGCCCGGTCACCTCGCCGCTCCCAGGATCGACCCAGTTTACGTATTTTTTCGCGGCGATCGGGAAGACGACCTTGACCGCGTTGTTCTCGAGGAAGACCGGCAGCTTGCCGCGCAGATTCCGGAAAGCGCGGGTCTGAATCTCGACGATCTGGTCGCCGCGCTTGATGTCGGCGACGTACCGCCCGACCTTTACCTCGCGGAATTCCGGGTCGGTCTCGTAGAAGTTCTTGAGGATCACGTGCAGCGTCCGCTCGCCGAGCGTTCCGATGCCCTTGAGCTCGTGCTCGCCGGTTATGGCTTCGCGGCTGACTTCTTCGAAGAGCCGCGCCGACGCGGGGTCGGTTCTTGAGGTCATCGCGCTCATTTCTGCTGACCCCGCCTGAATTCCTCGGGCGTCACGCCGCGGTAGGACTTGAAGATGCGCGAGAAATAGTGCGCGTCCGAGTAGCCGACCGCCAGCGCCGCCTGCGTCACCGACAGGTCGGAGCGCAGAAGAAGGTCGCAGGAATTCCGTATCCGCAGCTCGATGAGATACGAGTGCGGCGTTGTGCCCGTGCAGCGTTTGAAGAGCTCGATGTACTGCGAGACGCTGAGGTTTTCGATCTTCGCGAGCTGTTCGTTCGTGAGATTTTTCTTGTAGTTTGCGTGGATGTAGCGGATTGACTCGAAAATGCGGCTGACAGAGGCGACTGGCTGTTCGGTTGAGGTCTCGAGCCGCCGGCGGATCGTGATCAGTATCTCAGTCAGCTTCGCCGCGGTTGATTCGATGAAGAAATCGTCGCGGAGGATGAAGTCCTCCATCAGCTGGAAGAACATGCCGGAGATATTCTCGTCGATGCCGATCGGGTAGACTCCGCCGGACAGACCGAGCTTAGCGAGCAGGCTTTCGGCGTTCGATCCGGTGAAGTGCGTCCAGAGGTACTGAACGTCCGCCTTGCTGGTTTTTGAGTATGTGTACTCGTGCTCGGGCGGGAAGATAACGGCGCAGCCGGGGGTGATATGTTCGTTTTTGTCGTTGACGACCGCGTCGAGCTCGCCGCTGGTCAGGTACATCAGGTAAAAATCGTGCCGACCGTACTTCGCGTGGGTCGTGAATTTGCAGGGCAGATCGACTCTGCCAGTGCAGTTCACGACGAGCGGGAGGTCGTCGACTCTGACGTTGCTCTCCTCGCTGCTGTTTTCGCGGTTGTAGTAGCTGACCGAGTGCACCGTCGCCGGTTCTTCGTAAGTGTAAATTACATGTGTCGGGATTTTCTCCACCTACTTCCGATTTTCGTGTATTGCAATTCGCGCTATTATCTTGTATAATAT
>CAKSOR010000109.1 GCA_934477985.1 uncultured Eubacteriales bacterium | reverse complement strand
TTCTGCTACGCTAAGGATCACGGACACCCGCCCGTGCCCGGCGCGTGGATGACAAAGGCGTCGAAGGAGCTTCTCGACGGCTGGAAGGCGATTTGCCCCGAAACTCTGCTCGGCTGTGAGTCGGCGGCGGCTGAGCCCTACATCGAGGAGCTGAGACTCTCGGACAACCGCTATGAGTTATGCTACTCCTACGGCAAGGCGATTCCGCTCTACGCGTTCCTTTACCACCCGTATCTGCGCAATTTCATGGGCAATCAGGTCTCCTGCCCGCTCGCGTACACGACCGAGCTCGTTGAGCTCCGTATGGCGTATTCCTTCCTTGCGGGAGACCTTCTGACCTTTGTGCTGAACGACGACGGCGAGATAATGTTCCACTGGGGCATGCGCGACTTCTCAAAGACGCCTGACCGGGAGGAGCTGATAGCCTTCGCGGCAGAGCTGCAATCGTGGCACAAGTGCTGCCCCGAGCTCTTCCGCGACGCTGAGATGATAAAGCCGGTCGGATTCGGGACTGATGAGATTGAGCTCGCAAAGCGCGGCGGACTGCCGTCATTCGAGGACGCGGTGATTTCGACCGCTTGGCAGGTCGGAGATAAGCGCGTGCAGCTTTTCGTCAACTGGACGCATGAGCCGAGAGTCTGCAAGTTCGGAGAGCGTCCTGATGGATTCCCGGAGGAGATCACGGTCGAGCCGCTCGGCGTCACTTCGCTCGAAGTAATAAGTAAGAGTGAAGAGTGAAGAGGCAGAAGAAGTTAAGGCAACACCGCACAATTCACGGCTTACGCCTTAAGTACGCATCTGCTTGCTAATTTTCCGTCATACGTCACAAAAATTCTTGACGTGGGACCTGCCACGCCTGCAAATTTTTGTTTAGTCTGACGAAAAATTCGCTGGCGCATCTGCGCACTTAGAATTATGCGGTATTGCCTTAAATTCGGCAGAGATTGGCGGTAAAGCCTGAAACTTTGTGTTTGCCAACTTGTTGACAGACCGTGAGGATTAATGAGCAGGTTGTATAAACAACAAAAAGCCCGGAGACTGGTAAATCCTGTCTCCGGGCGATAATTTTTACTTGAGCTGCGCGAACGCTTCGACGGTCTTCTGAATCTCGCTTTCGATCTTAGGCTTTACGCCCGCGATGATTGACGAATAGTCGCGGTCGTTCGCTTTGAACATATCCTGGAATATTCCGTCGCGCAGAGTCATACACCAGTAGGTATCGCCGAGATCGTAGATCCTTCCGGCGAAGATCAGGTCGAGCATTTCGACCGACTCGGGGTCGCGCGCGTATTTTCCCTTGAGCGCGATGTCATAGTAGGCGGGGATGACCGTCTCGCGCGATTCATACGCGAGCGCCTCGAGAACGGCGCCGGTCATTTCGAGCTTGTTGTTGGTTTTGGGGATTATCGTCACCATGCCGCCCTCGACGCGCGACAGGTAATTCGCCTGCGACTCGTCGTACTTCGGGAAGGGAATTATTCCGAAATCCGAGTCCATGTCGCGGAGGTTCGAGATCAGGAAGAAGCTCGTGTCCATCATCAGCGCGTGACCCGACACGAACATCTGAGTCAGCGTGTTGTCGTCGTTTCTTCCCGCCTGATTGAAATACCAGGTTTCATCGTCCCAGGTTATGCCGAAAATGCGCTCGATGACCTGCTGGAATTTCTCGTTTTTGTCGAGGTCAAAGACCGGAATGTCGTCCTGATCCTTGTTTATTGACTGAACATTCGCGGCGATCCAGAAGCAGGGGAGCACATGCTTTGGCTGCGAGAACAGACCGTAAATATCGTTTTCGTCCATCTTGCTGTCGCCGTTCAGATCGTAGGTCGTCTTCTTCGTGAGCTCGGAGTAGGTGTCATACGTCCACTTTCCGTCGAAGACCAGGTCGTAGATATTTCCGAGCGAGTGCTTTGCCGCGACATCCTGATTGAAGACGAGCACGTGCGTGTAATCGTAGGTCGTGAGGTTGTAATCGCCGTAGGCGAAATACTGCTTTCCGCCGACCGAGAGCGCCGCGTTGAGCGTCTGACTCCACCAGGGCTTATCGAGGTCTACATACTTAAGGTCGTTTATTGAATAAATCAAGCCCTCCTGCGCGTAGACAAGTCCGGTGCGGTCGGTGATCTGGATTATGTCGTAGGTGTCGTCGCCGGCGAGTATGATATTCTTCGCGGTGTTGTCATAGCCCTCCTCCTCGACGCCGCTTATCTTGACCTTGAGAAGTTCCTCAACGGCGCGGTTTCTTCTGTAGATCGAATCGTTGAGCACGTCTCCGGTCTCGCTTTCGACATCCAGCTGTGGATTCGCCCATGTCATTTTGGTGGGATCCTGCGTCAGGAAGGTGAACTCGGCGTCGTCGAACGACAGACCGGAGGGGAGTTCAAGCGATTCGGCGGTTTCTGTCATTTGCTCAGATTCGGTGTCCGCTGAGGTTTCGGTCTGACTGCCGACCGCTGTCTCTCCGCACGAGGCGAGGAGCATCGACATCAAAAGGGTAAGTGCTGTAAATGCGGTAGATTTCATAGCTGTTTCCATCCTTTTTATGCAGATTTGATATGGCGTAAAAAACTGTATTTGTATTATAACATATTATGTGCTATCTGTCAATGGCATAAAGGTAAGGTTTTTATGTTATAATGTAATTATTTCCTGAAAAAGCGATGCCGTTTGAAGAGCGCAAAAAGTCCGGAGACCGTTCTGGTCGGTCTCCGGACTTTTATTCAATAATCAAATCTCGGTTTCTTCTCGACGATCCCCTCATCGCGCGCCCTGACGCAGCGGGCGTAGTAGTGATCCCAGGTCTCGAGCTCATACTCGCGCATGACGTCGTCGACCGTGAATTTTTCGCCTGAGCAGGTGATCATCAGAAGTCCGAGGTGCGCGTCGGGCTCGCAGATGTGCAGGTCGGGTCCGAGCTCACGCTGGGCGCGCATCAGCTTCGGCCAGTTCTCGTCCCAGTGCAGAACCTTATAGTCGAGGTCGATGTCGGCATAGCAGAGGTTCGGATAGCGGTAGGTTGACTCGGCTAATATTTTTCCGACCGGGTTGACGATTGACGCGCAGCCGTGGTCTACAGGTATACTCGCGACGAGGTAGCTCTGCGTCGAATAGCAGAGGTACTGCTGCAAGAGTCCGCCGTGGTGGTTTGACGAAAACGCGATCACTTCGGGACGGCTTCTTTCGTATTCCTTGCAGACGTCGTAGTGAATATCGAAGCAGATCAGACAGCCGACGCGTCCGAAATCGGTCGTGAAAACCGGCGCTTTGGTGCCGTAGGCGATGCCCGCTTCGGTGTATTCTGACGGGACGAGGTAATTCTTGTCGTAGATTCCGTCGATCTTTCCCGTGCGGCTCAGCAGCTGAGTCGAGTTGCGGTAAGTGCCGTCGGGGAGCTGACGCGCGGCGGAATAGGCGATGTCAGCGTGATATTTCACCGCGAGCTCAAGAAAGTGGTCGCGGACCTTATCTCCGCGATATTCGTAGTATTCGAGCCGTTTGTCCATCGGGAAGCTGTTCGGGCGGTCGCAGGCTTCGGGCAGGACAATCAGGTCGGGCTTCAGCGCGAAGGCGTTGGCGAGGTGTCCGTCCCACCATCTTATGACGTCGTCTAGGCACGCCGCCGGGGTCATGCCGGGGGTGCCGGAATACTTTCTCGGCGCGAGCGCGAGAACTCTGACTGGTCTTGACATTCTGATCTCTCCTTTGTATACCGGTATACATAATCAAGCCGGAATATTTTATAAAGCAAGAAGATTATACCATGTTTCCGGCAAAATGTCAAGACTTTTTTGAAAAAATCTCAAAAAACTCTTGACAAATCACCATGGATTGTGCTATAATTTAATCGGATGAGAAGAAATGATAGAGAAATTATGTATACCGGTATACGCTTGGTATACATGTACACTAAATATCCGGAGGAAAATATGGAACAGAAAAACGGATACCGCGCCATCGCCGATGAACTTGGAAACGAGATCACCTCGGGCAAGCTCCGCCCGGGCGAACTGCTCCCGCCCGAACGCGTGCTCTGTGAACGCTGGAATGTCGAGCGGACGACTTTGCGGCGTGCGCTGGCTCTGCTTTCCGACGAGGGACTCATCGAAAAGCGTCCCGGTGTCGGCTCGGTCGTCAGAGACCGCTCGAAGGAGCTGATCTCATTCATAACGACCGGAGGGAGCGCGGGGCAGGCGGCTCAGGTAAACGAGCTCGAACACCACTTCATGTCGCCGGTCTGCGACTGCTTCTCGCGTATCTGCGCGAAGAACGGGCGGCGCGAGGTCAGCGTCACGCTGACCGGAAACGTCGAGGGGCGGCTTGAGTCCTTCCGCAACCTGCTTGACTCGAGTCAGGCGCTCGTGCTCGCCGACAACATCCCGATGAACTTTCTCGAGACGGCGAAGCGGGTCGGAAAGCCCTGCGTGCTCTTTTCACAGCGCGAGAAGGGCTTCCGCTCGGTGCTCTGCGACAACGACAGCGGACTTTCGCAGGCGGTCGACTGCCTTTACGCGCTCGGTCACCGGAACATCGCGTTTCTCGGCGGCGACGAGCGGTTTCTGAACTCGCGCGCCAGAGTCGACGGCTTCAAACGCGCGATGCAGTCGCACGGGCTGAACGGCGAGGCGATTCAATGCGGCTGGAGTGATGTCAGCGGATACGACGGCTTTTTGAAGCTGCTCTCGATAAATCCCGCCATCACGGCTGTCTGCTGCGTCAACGACCAGGTCGCCTACGGAGTCTGCAAAGCCGTGAATGAGCTTGGAAAGAAGGTCGGAGTCGACGTCTCGGTCATCGGCTTCGGCGACACGAAGTATTCGAGGGACTTTGAATATCAGATTTCGAGCGTGCGGATTCCGCCCGAACGGGTTGCCAGAGAGCTCTGGCGCGCGCTCAGGTGGGAGATTGAGTCGCCGTTCACCGACCCCGCGACGGTGCTTGTCGAGGCTGAACTGATTGTCCGCGAGACAACCGGAAAAATACAGAACTGAGAGAAAAAGAAATGAAAATACTTGTTACTGCGCCACAGGGCGAAGTTTTTAACCGTCACTTTCCATCGGATGTCATCGAACGCCTGAAAAAGCTCGGCGATGTCAGGCTGAACCCAAACACCAGCCAGTTCACGCGAGAAGAACTCAAGTCTGAGCTCGCCGACACCGACATCGTCATGACCCACTGGGGCTCGACTCAATACGACGCCGAACTGCTTGACGCCGCGCCGGAGCTGAAGATTCTCGCGCACTGCGCCGGAACGGTCGCACATATCGCGAGCGAGGAGTGCTACAGACGGGGTATCCACGTGCTGAGCGCCAACTCGATAATGGCGAAGTTCGTCGCCGAGGGGGTGCTCGGAATGATGCTCGCCGTGACGCGCGAGTTCTGCCGGTACGACAGCTCGATGAGACGCGGCGAATGGCTTCGCGATACAGACTCCTGCCTGACGCTCATAGGCTCAGAGGTCGGTTTCGTCGGGCTCGGAACTGTCGGACGCGATTTACTCGACCTGCTTGCGCCGCTCGGATGCCGGGCAAAAGTCTATGACCCGTATGTCTCCCCCGACATTCTGGACGGATATCCTTTCGCGGAGATGTCGACACTCGAGGAGGCGATGAGCTGTCCGGTCGTCACAATTCACGCCTCTCAGACGCCTGAGACTCACCACATCATAAACGGGGAAATGCTTTCGCTGCTCCCGGACAGCGGCGTGCTGATAAACAGCTCGCGCGGGTCGCTTGTCGACACGGAGGCGCTGATAAAGGAGCTTCAGAGCGGACGAATCCGCGCCGCGCTCGATGTCTATGAGCGCGAGGGGCGAAGTCAGGACAAAAGGCTTCGCGAATGCCCGAATCTCCTGCTCATTCCGCATATGGCAGCCGCTCCGGCGAAGAGCATGATGACCCGCGGAATAATCGACAGCATCGAGCTGATTCTCGCCGGAAAGCCCGCGCCGCTCGAGGTTCCGTTCGGACAATATATCCACATGACACAGGAGTAAACAGCCTGAAAATAAATTTTCAGGCTGAACAGTTTTGAGACTTTCACGACGTGGGGTCGTGAATTTTGAAAGCCGGACGAGCCGTCTTTCAAAACCGCCTCAAAACTGTAAGCTTGTACGAAAGGTATAGTTATAGACATGATAAATACACGTGAAGAGATGAAAAACTACGCGCTTGAGGTCTGCGTCCCGATGCTCGAGGCGGCGGCTGAGAGGCGGCTTTCGGGAAGACCCTCGGTCGTCGTTGACACGATCGGCTACATACCGACTCTGCTTGAGGAGCTGTTCAGACCCTTCTGGGGACTCGCGCCGATACTCAATGAGGATGACATTTACCTCAGTATCCGCGGTGAGAGAATCGCGGTCGGCGAGTGGCTGCGCGAGGTGCTTGTCACCGGCATCGACCCGGAGAGCCCTTTCTGGTGGGACAGATTCCGCGAGTCGGTCGGCGGGCACTTGTTCGACTTCCAGAACATCACCGAAATCGCCGGATTGCTGGTCGGAATGTATTTCGCGAGGGAAAAGACCTGGGATCTGCTGACGCCGGATGAGCAGAGGATGGTCGCCGATTATATCGCGAAGGCATCGATCGGGCTCTGTGTGCATACAGCCGAGAACAATCACATCTGGTTTCCGCTGCTCTGCCTTACAGTGCTCGAACGCTTCGGATTCGAATACCCGGAGACGCCGAAGCTGATGCGGGAGGGGCTCGACCGGCTCGACACGATGTATGTCGGCGGAGGATGGTACTCTGACGGACCGTTCGGGAGGATTGACTACTACGAAGCCTGGTCGATGCACAGTTACCCGCTGCTCTGGTGTCTGATCGCCGACCCGGAGAGGTACGATTACGCCGCGCGGCGCGAAAAATACCTCGAAAGGACGCGCGAATTCCTCGGAGACTTCATCAGATTCTTCGACGAGGACGGAATGTACCCGCCGTTTGGACGCTCGCTTGCCTACAGATTCGCCGCGGTCTGCGTGTTCCCTCTGGCGGTGCTCGCCGGAGTCGATTTTGACGCGAAGCTCGCCGGAGCGGTCACTAAGCGGAATATCAGCTTCTTCAGGGAGCGGATGCTGATGCCGGAGAGCGGGATAATTCCGCCGGGCTTCATGTACGAGTCTCCGGCGCTCGTCGAGAACTACACCTCGTCTGGCGGCGCGTACTGGTGCGCGAAGAGCTTCATGTGCCTCGCGCTTCCTTCCGAACACGACTTCTGGAAGGGAACCGAACTGCCGTCCGACACCGGAAATTACCTTTTCAGCCCGAAGGACGGCCGGCTGAACTTCATGATAAGTCACGAAAAGGACGCCGGAGTGACTGTTTATAACAATCACTTCCAGTACTATCAGTTCGGCAGATACTGCAATCCATTCAACGACATGGCGGGCTATTACGATAAGTTCGCGTACAACTCGCTTTCGGGCTTCGCGATTTCGACTCGCGACAACACGAGCCGCGACAATATGATAAGCCTCTCGACAAAAGACGGTTCGATGACCTCGCACCGCTGGGGCTTCACCGACCTCGGACGGGAAGACGGCTGGATGATAAGCGTTCACACGCCGTTCTCGAATGACCCGGAGACGGTCATAAAGACCTTCATGAAGCCGTTTTGCGGATTCCACGTCAGAATTCATTCAGTGACGCTCTCGCGGGAATATTCGGTCAGCGAGGGCGGATTCGCGGTCGGGCTCTGGGACGACTACCGCGAGTCTGAGGCGGCGGAGCAGGGATTTGTCGTGAAGACGAAAACGCTTGAGAGCT
>CAKSOR010000108.1 GCA_934477985.1 uncultured Eubacteriales bacterium | reverse complement strand
CATATGGGCGGTCAAATGTGTAATTCATTGATTTTCTTACCTTGTGAGTTGATTTTTATCTGCCGTATCTCCAGATATTGTGCTATAATTATACCACATATCATTGATTTTTTCAAGAGGTAGAAAATGAAAAGAATTACATTCGTCTCAAAAAACAACGCGCAGCTCACCGAAGTAGAGGATCGGCTTCCGGGAAAGGGTGAAATGCGGGTGAAGCTCGCTTACAGCGCTCTTAGCGCGGGGACTGAGCGCGCGCTCTTCACCGGAAACGATGAGGGCGGCGACGGCTTCCGTTTCGGATTCCCGTCGTACTCTGGCTACAGCGGGAGCGGAATAATAACACATGTCGGCGAGGGAGTGAATAGTCCTGACGGCGCGAATATCATCGGGCGCAAAGAGCCCTGCTTCAAGGTTGGCGACCGGGTGATGGTGCACGGCGCGAATCATCAGGAGTTCGCTACGCTTCCGGTAAAGGAATTCGTACATGTTCCGGACAATGTCGGACTCGACCAGGCGGCGCAGGTGATAATCGCGGGATTTTCGCTGGCGGCGGTCAGAAAGGCAAAAATAGCGCTCGGCGAGAGCGTTATGGTCGCAGGACTCGGACTTCTGGGGCTTTTCGCGGTGCAGTACGCGAGACTCAGCGGCGCGCATCCGGTGATCGCGGTCGATTATTCGGCGGAGCGTCGTGAGCTCGCAAAGCAGCTTGGCGCGGACATCGCGCTCGACCCATCAGACCCGGAGCACGGAAAACGTGTGAAGGAATTGACCCGCGGCGGCGCGAACGCGGTTATCGAGGTGACCGGAAATCCGAAAGCGCTGAAGCAGGCGCTGTCCTGCACGGCGAAGTTCGGGCGGGTCTTGCTTCTCGGCTGCACGAGATGCATGACCGAGATTGACTTCTATCACGATGTTCACAGACCTGGCATTGAGCTTATCGGAGCTCACAGCGGCGCGAGACCCGAGCTCGAGACGCACTCCGGCTTTTACACCGAGATGGACGACTGCCGGGTGACGCTCGAGCTGCTGTCTTCCGGGCGGCTCGACTTTTCGAGGATGATAAGCGAGGTGCACAGTCCGGCTGACGCGCACGACGTCTACAACCGGCTCACCGAACCGGGATTCCCTGTAGGCGTACTGTTCAGATGGGATGATACGATCGGGTGAACTCAAAAACAGAAAGGGGCTGACGCGAAAGCGGCAGCCCCTTTGACGCGGCGCGAAGGCTGAGAAAAAGCTTAACAATCTAAGGAAACTACGGTTGTTTTCGCGCGAAAACAGCTTCAGATAAGTGTTTCCTTAACACCTGTCGCCAGCGCAGATTTTTTCAAGCAGTCTGTGAACCCGCAGCTCACGGTCGTAGTCGTACTCATTCTCTTTCTCTCCCGCGACGGTCAGCGCGAAATCAATCATCATGTCGTCGTACCTGCCGTATGGTCTGAAATTCGTCACCTCCGACCGGTCGTCGAAAGCCATCGGATAGCCCGGAACAGTCAGCTTCATCGAGATTTTATTCGCCGAAACCACACCCGGAAGCTCGACCGGATTCTCAAGCGGCTTTATCTCGATCGTCCCCTTTGTTCCCGAGATGACGAACTGCCGCCGGGCGTCGCCGTTCACCTCGTTCGCGACCGTCTTGATCATCGACCAGCCGTGCCTGTAACGCAGCATCGCGAGTCCTGAGTCGAGCCCGGTCTCCTCAAGTCCTGAATTCATCGAGAGCGTCAATATTTCTTCCGGCTCGCCCATGAATAACTCAACAAGATCGATCAGATGACAGCCGAGATAGAACATCATCCCGCCCGGAATGTCGCCGAGCCACCGCCGCATCTCGCCGTGATAGCACTGGCTCATCTGCGCCTCGACCGAGATCAGTTCGCCGATCTTCCCTGACCTCACGACCCCGAGCGCCCGGACAATCGCCGGATTGTAGCGGTACATGTAGCCGTTCTGAAAAATCAGCCCATCAGTCCTCGCGGTCTCAATCGCTTTCTCGAACTCTCCGCCGAATCCTCCGCAGGGCTTGTCCGAGTGGACGTTGAATCCCGCCTCGAGAAATCTCAGCGAATCGCCCGCCTGCTCGACCTCGGCGGATTCGACGATGACGGCGTCGATCGTCCTGTCGGCGAGTATCTCCTCGGGCGACCAGACCTTCAGGTCGTGGTAGCATGGGCGCGTCAGGGCGGCTTTCAATCGCTCCGGGTCGGGCTCGCAGAATCCCGCGACATTATAATAGCGAGGCAGTGAGCGCATCGTCTGCATTGTGTGTTCGGCGTGCGTGTATTTCCACGTGCCGTATTGTACTACTTTTATAGGTCTCATAAGAATCCTCCTCTTTTTATCCATTATATCACCCGCCGCGCACGCTTTCAAGGCGAAAATCAACCGTTTGACTGAGAAAATCAACGCTTTTGTTGAATCTACCTCTTTACAAATCGGGCACGAAGTGGTATAATAATCATGTAAAAGAAAAGGAGCATCAAAATGTCAGAATTAACCGAATGGATACGCCGCGAGCGCCGCGAGACGAATGTTCTCCTGCGCTGCATTCCCGCCACAACCGTGACGCTGTTTGTTGTCAGCGTCATCTGTATGAATCTGCTTGCGAACAAGACGCTCGTTCAGCTCGACTGGATAGCGCTTGACGGCGGATTTCTCATCTCCTGGCTGTCCTTCATGTGTATGGACGTCATCACAAAGCACTTCGGACCGCGCGCGTCAAACCGCGTCTCGCTGCTCGCCGCCGGAATAAATCTCCTCGCGAGCCTGATATTCTATGTCTCGAGCATCATCCCCTCGAACGCCGGCGACTACAGCGGCTTCGACGCGATCTTCGGCGGGACGTGGTTCATACTGCTCGGCAGTACGGTAGCTTTCCTCTGCTCGGCGGTCATCAATAACCGCCTGAATTTCACCATCGGAAAGCTCTTTAAAAAGAACCCCGACGGAAAACTGGCGTTTGTCACCAGAACCTATATCTCGACGTTCATCGGGCAGTTCTGCGACAATCTTATCTTCGCGGTCATCGTCTTCATGTTTTTCGCGCCGATATTCTGGGACGGATTTCATTGGACGCTCATCCAGTGCGTTACCTGCTCGCTTGTCGGAGCATGCGCGGAGCTTCTGATGGAGGTCATATTCTCGCCGATGGGCTACAATATCGCGAAAAAATGGAAAGAGGAGGGCGTCGGCAAGGAATATATCGAAATGATGGGAGACAGAGCATGAAAGTACTCGTTACCGGCTCGTCAGGCGGAATCGGAAGCGCCGTCTGCGAGCTCTTCCTCGAGCGCGGGCACGAGGTCATAGGCATCGACCGCGCCGACCAGACTGTAAAGCACGGAAATTACACGCACATAAAGCGGGATATCCGCGCCGATCTCCCCGACCTGCCGGGGCTGAACATCGTCATAAACTGCGCCGGGACGCAGAACGAGGACGACATAGACATAAACCTGAAGGGCGCGATAAGAGTCACCGAGAAATACGGCTTCGGGAAGGACATCCGTTCAATCCTGGAGATCGGCTCGGCGAGCGCACACACCGGCTCAGAGTTCCCGGAGTACTGCGCGAGCAAGGGCGGACTTCTCGCCTACACGAAAAACGCCGCGCTCAGAGCCGCGAAGAACGGCGCGACCTGCAACAGCCTCGATCCGGGCGGAGTGCTTACGCCGCTGAATGAGTGCGTGATGAACGACCCGGAGCTCTGGGACGAGATAATGGGTGAGACGCCGCTGAAGCGCTGGGCGACTCCGCGTGAGATCGCCGAGTGGGCGTATTTTCTGACGGCGGTGCAGTCGTTCTGCACGGGTCAGTCGATACTCGTCGACGGCGGCGAGGCGATTAACTACAACTTTGTCTGGAAGGAATGAGCCATGAAGTTATTCAGATCGAAAGCCGAGCGCGAGCTCGATATGATAATTTCGGAACTTAAGCAGTTTCTGGAGAACAACTATAAGGATCAGGCGCACCTGATGCGCGAAAAGCTCCACACCCGCGCGGTAGAGCTTCACGACGAAAAAAAGCTCCCGGATGAGCTGTTCAGAAATTACGAACGTCTCTACGAGAGCTTTACAGAGGATATGAAGAATTACAATCACCGGGAATTCTATAAGTCGTGACTCAGATGAACGGCCTTATGTCGAGGACCTGACGCAGAGCGCGCCTTGACCTGAGAAGTCCGGGAAGAGCGGTCTGAAGCTCGGAAAGCGCGCACACCGCGCCGAACATCAGATGCATATCACGCCACTGCGGCTCCGAAATATCGGAATCTCTCAGATAATCCGTGAACCCGCGCGCGAAGGCTTCAAGCCTTTCGCGGCTCTCGCCAAGGCGGTATCCCGACTGAACCGACGCGCGGTTCAGGGTGAATGTCCAGTCAACATCAAGGAATCTCTGCCCGCGCCCGAAGCTTTCGGGCATGAGCTTTTCGTCATACATCTTAATACAGCTGTCGACAAGCCTCTCCGCGTTCGGAAACGCGCGCCTTGAAGCGTTGAAACAGAAGAGAAAATGGAACCAGTCGGCCATGTGATTCCACATCGGTATTAGTCCGGCACTTACCGCGCCTTTCACGCTGATTCCGGTTTCCGGATCGCTATTCTCGGTGAGCCAGTCAAAGAACGCACCCTCCCATCCGGGTGTCATCGTCTTTGTCAGATAGAGTGCCGAGAATATCCCCGCGCCGATGTGTCCCGATCGGTTTGTCGTCGCCCACTCGAGCGACGACAGCAGCTCCGCGGCCGACGAGGCCGAACGGTAGCTATCAAGCGTGGTGACGTTATATCGCGGCGACTCGGAAAAAAGTTCAAGCGCGGCGATGCAGTGCGCGGTGCAGTGGCAGGGATGATGAGTGCCTTCGTCAAAGAGTCCGGTTTCGGGCGACTGAAATTCTTTTAACCGACCGGTCAGAAGGTCGATTTCCCCGCGGGATGGCAGGCCGTCGATCGTGAACATTATATTCAGCGCGTCGGCGATTCCGTATTCGTTGTCGTCTTTTCCGGGATATCTTGCGTATCCGGTCTCTGTGCGGTGGTTTTTGAGGGATTCTCTGACCTTTTCGATTATCGGTTCAATATTTATCACGGTCATTCAGTGAAAGCCTTAACGACATCGGCAACACGCGCCTTTACCGAGTTCTCCTGCGCGGCGTAGAATGTGGCGTAGCTGTCCTTATACGCGCTTGTGAAACAGTTTCCGAATCCGAGTCCGGCGTTTCCGTAATTGTCGTACATATATGAGAAGCTGATCGTGCGCGACGCCGTGATGAGATCGAGCATCTTCACCGACTCATCGTCGCGGAGATACTTGTCCTTCAGCGCGATTTCGTAGTAGGTCGGGAAGACCTGCTTGTATCCTTCTGCCGAGAGAGCCTCGAGGATTACTCCGGTGCGGTCGGTGTCAGACGCGGTTTTCGGAATCGAGAACATATTTATCGAGTTGACGCCGAGGAAGACGCGGTAGTTCTCCTGATTCTCGTCGAACTTCGGGTAGGGAATGATTCCGTAATCCGTGTCAGTGTCGCGGTAGACTGTGGCCGAGTCGCCGATGAAGCCGAAAGCGAAGACGGCGCGTCCGTCAGCGAAGATTCCGTGGAGTTCGGTGAGATTTTCAAGACTTCCGCGGTCATATGTCCGCAGTCCCTTGCCATTGAAGTACCAGTCGTGAATTTTGTCAAAGGCCTCGATCATACGGTCGCTCATCGCCACAATGTCGATTGTGTCCTTGTTCTTTTTCCACTCGGGAATGTCAAGCGCGACCGACCACGCGTTGTGTGAGATCGTCGTCACCATTCCGTAGAGATCGTCCTTGTCGGCACTCCCGTTTCCGTTGAGGTCGTTGTAGGTGTCCTTGGTCATTCCGATCAGCTTGTCGAGCGTCCAGCTTCCGTCAAAGACGAGATCATAGGGATTTTCGAGCTTGTAGTCCTTGATTAACTGCTTATTGAAATAAAAGACCTTCGATCCGGCGAACTCGTCGTATGAGAGATTGTTCGAACCGGTGTACATCCGTCCGTTGAAGGTCAGGTCGTCGACAAGTCCCGCCGACCACCACGGCTTCGTGAAATCAAGATGCGCGATCTCGCGGATATTCACGAAATATCCCTGTAACGCGAGATTTGACAGCTTCTTTCCGTTTCCCAGAATGATATCCGCCGCGTCCTCGCCCGACTGCACGAGCTTTGTGACCTCCGCGAGATGTTCGTCGCTGTTTGTCTTGCCGCTGCTTATCGAGGTGATCTTGACTTTGAAGCGTTCCTCAACCGTGCGGTTGCGGCGGTAGATCGCGTCGTCGACGATCTCTCCGGTCTCGCTCTCGGGCGTGTAGACATTTGCGGCGTCATCCGGTACAAAGAGACGGAATTCGTACCCGCCGTAATTTTCGTCGGGCAGATTGTCGGGAATTGTCGTTTCGCCCTCGGTGGTCACAGCGTTGTCAGACGACTCGGTCCCGGAATTCACGTCAGACGGCGTTTTTTCGGCGCAGGCGAAAATCTGTAACGTCGAGACGAGCAGAAGGTACGCGATAATTTGTTTTTTCATTTGATCTCCTCCCAGAAATTGTTAATACAATTATAACACAGATCAAGTGGGAGGTCAATGTCGGAGGTTATCTGAAAGTTATGAAATCTGATCATAAGCCAAGAAAGAACTCGCTGGCTATAACTGATATGTTCGCCAGCCATATTTCAGACCCGGCACCAGGTTTCTGCCTTACCGGATATATAGAGCGTCCGTCCGGATATATTTCGGATGATCATTCGCATACCTTCTGGCAGATAATAATCGTACTCGGCGGGACGTTCGTCGTGGAAAGCGGCGGGGCGTCGTATGACCTTTCGGCCGGATGGGTGCATATACTTCCGCCGGGGGAGAAGCATATTCTGAAAAGCGGACCGGAGGGCTATTCTCAGGTCGGAATAGACGTTGACCCGGACTCGCCCGAGGGAGCCGCGCTCGCCGGATATTTCGGCTCACCCGCGGTGTTCAGATCGTCCGACGCTGAGCGGATTGCCTCTGTAATAAAGGACAATGTGAAAAGCCGCGTCAAGGCGTCAGACGCGCTTGTCGCGGGATGCGTGAAGAGCGCGGTGTGGGCGTTCATCGCCGAGAAACAGCGCGCCTCGATTGACCCGGTCGCAAAGAAGCTTTCCGAGTGGATTGACCTTCATCTTTCCGAACACGTGACGCTGGAGATGATCTCGGGAGAGATGTTTCTGAGCGTTCCGCATCTTGAGAGAATCTGCCGCAAAAACTACGGATGCGGAATAATCGCGCTTCTCAACAAGCGGCGGTTTGAGCGCGCGTCGTCATATCTGCTGGCGACTCAGCTGACGGTCGGCGAGATTGCGGAGATGGCCGGGTTTGATGAGGTCTCGAATTTCTCGGCGTTTTTCAGACGCCGCGCCGGAGTGTCCCCGCGCGATTACAGAAAAAGATAAATGTGGCCGCCTTCCGACTGCCACATCCATGTCAGGTCACTGAATATCAGAATACCTCATATATGAGACGCCATCCCATGCTCCGCCGTCGCGCGCGAGTGCGGCTTTCAGAACGAATCGTATTTCATCAAGCTCTTCACGAAGGTGATCGGCTTCACGCCCGGGCGATACCGCGAGATCGCCTCTTTCGACGAACAAAAAAGCGGGAGATGAAGCTCTCTGCTGGTAAGACAGTAAAACTCAAAATTCTTGGAACAGGCATGATTTCGGTCATGCCTGTTCCGCTTTTAGCAGCTCATCCACGGGAATGTAGCCCACAAGGTCGTACTCGATATGTACCTT
>CAKSOR010000107.1 GCA_934477985.1 uncultured Eubacteriales bacterium | reverse complement strand
CCCTCTCAGCCGTGCTGCTCATCATCTGCCTTGCGCGCGAGACCGGCGGGCTCAGATTCAGCCTCCGGAAGCTCAGACTCCGCGGCGAAAAGGTCAGAAGCATCGTCAGGATCGGTCTCCCCGCCGGACTCCAGTCCTCGATGTACTCGGTCTCGAACGTCATGATCCAGTCGGCTATAAACTCCTTCGGTCGCACCGTCATCGCAGCCAACACGGCAGCCGTCAACTTTGAGGACATGACCTACTTCACACTCAACGCCGTCATGCAGTCAGTCACCTCATTCACCGGGCAGAACATGGGCCGCGGCGACCTTGAACGCGTCAAGAAGGTTCAGATAGTCGGTCAGAAGGTCGTCCTCACCACCGGAATCACGATGACCGTCATCATCTCGTTCCTCGCGCCGAACCTCATCGGCATCTACAACTCCAACCCCGACGTCATCACCTACGGCGTCGAACGCCTGCGGATTCTCATGCCGCTCTACTTTCTCTGCGGCGTGATGGAGGTCTTCATCGGCGGAATGCAGGGCATGGGCAGGTCGCTCTTACCCGCAATCGTCTCGCTCGTCGGAATCTGCGCCGCGCGCGTCTCATTCCTCACCTTCATCTTCCCGCTCGAACAGTTTCATAAGGTAACTTTAGTCTACGCGCTCTACCCCGCCACCTGGATAGTCACCTCGCTCGCCGAGGGTATCTGCTTCGCGGTCGTCTACCGCCACTTCAAAAAATCACAGGAGAAATCATGACTCAGTCAAAGAAATACGAGATTGATATGTGCTCGGGAGCGATTCTCCCGAAGATGCTCAAATTCACGCTTCCGCTGATGGCGGCGAGCCTTTTGCAGCTTCTCTTCAACGCCGCGGACATCATCGTCGTCGGCAAGCTCTGCGGAGACCACTCAATGGCGGCTGTGGGCTCGAACGGCGCGCTCGTCAACCTCTTAACCAACTTCTTCATCGGACTCGCCACCGGCGTGAACGTCCTTGCCGCCAGATTCTACGGCTCAAAGAGCGACGAGGATCTCTCGAAAACCGTACATACCTCGATACTGTTAAGCGTAATCGGCGGCGTGTTTCTCACCTTCATCGGACTCTTCGGCGCGGTCGGTATGCTCAAGCTGATGTCAACCCCTGAGGAGATAATCGACCTCGCGGCACTGTATCTGCGGATTTACTTCCTCGGAATGCCCGCCGTCACTATATACAACTTCGGAAGCGCTATACTCCGTTCGGTCGGCGACACCAAACGCCCGCTGTACTACCTCGCGACCGCCGGAGTGCTTAACGTCATACTGAACATAATCTTCGTCGCGTTCTTCAACCTCGACGTCGCCGGAGTCGCGCTCGCGACGATCATAACCCAGACCCTTTCAGCCTTTCTCGTCGTCCGCTGCCTGATGAAGGAGTCCGGCGCGATAAAGCTCGAGCTCAAAAAGCTGCGCATCGACAAGAACAAGCTGTTGCAGATAATCCGCATCGGTCTGCCGTCGGGACTCCAGGGAACATTGTTCTCGCTCTCGAACGTCGTTATACAGTCGTCGATCAACATCTTCGGCGATATAGTCGTCGCCGGAAACTCAGCCGCCGCGAACCTCGAGGGCTTTGTCTACGTCGCGATGAACTCCTTCGCGCAGGCGGTCGTGTCGTTCACCAGCCAGAATTTCGGTCGGCACAACTTCAAACGGATAATCCGCATACAGCTGATCGGTCAGGCGTGCTCGTTCGTCACCGGAATTGTCCTCGGCAACACGCTGACCTACTTCGGGAACAAGCTCCTCTGGATTTACTCGGACACGCAGGCGGTCGTCGACGCCGGAGTCATCAGATTCGACTACATCGCGTCGCCCTACTTCCTCTGCGGAATAATGGACTGCCTGTCGATGGGAATGCGCGGAATCGGCTACTCAATCCTGCCGATGATAGTCTCGCTGGTCGGCGCGTGCCTGCTGCGGCTCGTCTGGCTCGCGACGGTCTTCCAGATCCCCTCGATGCACGTGATCGAGACGGTCTACCTGTCCTACCCGATCACCTGGATAGCAACCGCGCTTGTGCACCTGCTCTGCTTCGTGCTCGCCATGCGAAAGCTCCGGAAGAAGTTCCCCGACGCCGAGGACGAGAAGGAAGCGGAAGTAATCGCGTAACAAAAACCGGGAAGTTTGCCTTCCCGGTTCATTTTATTTTCTCAGACAGTGCCGCTTCGAGAGGTCGCGCAAAGTCTCAGCAAGTCCCGGCAGCTCAAGGTCACGCTCGTTCGCGTAGATCGAAATGTCGCCGACCGACTCCATCTCGCGGAAAAAGTCCAACCCGCCGTCGTATTCGACCAGCGAGCACGCGACGTGATCCGAGTCGACCGGAAGTCCCATCCCGACGGCTTTCGCGATCTTCCCGCGGATTCGCATCTCCTCGAGCCCGTGGCAGGGCAGCGCCGTGAAGTCGTTGAGTCTCAGCGCCGACTGATACTTCACAAAGTAGGGATTTATCGACTGATTCAGAAGCATCGCGTCCGGCTTGACCGCGCGCATCGCCTCGGCTACCAGTCTGTAGCGCTCCAGAATGTAACCAACACCATACCTCGAGCAGTCCGGCGTCCTCGGATAGAGCGCCGTGAAATCGAACTTTATCCCGTCCGCGTCATAGCAGCCCTCGTCGGGCGAGAGCATCCTGTGCGCGTCAGCCTTCAGCCGCTCCTTCCAGGCGTCCGAGTCGATGTCGTGCAGCCTTCCGACCTTTTCATCGTCAGGAAGTCCGTCCGCGTGGGTGCAGACCCAGAGTAACACCTTCCGCCCCTCAGCGTGCCGCCTGTCGATAAACCCGCGCAGATTCTTCCAGCGCTCACAAGCCTTCCAGACGCCGTGCTCGTCGGAATCGCCCCAGAAATCGTCGATGATCAGTATGTCGAAGTCGATGCCCTTCTCGTCGAACATCGCGACATTGCGCTCGTAAAGCTCCTCGGTCGGCTTCGTTCCCTGCTGCCATCTCCAGCCGCAGACCGACACGCCGCGATGCCAGTCAAAATACCTCTCGGGCTTTTCAATCTTTCCGCGTTCAAGCAGATGTCCAGTGTGCCTTGCGAAGACCTCAAACTCGTCCGAAAGCCCGAATCTCATCACGAGCGGCGGGACAGACAGCTTCCCGCAAGCCGGTCGGCAGCCGCCGTAAATCACCCTGAACGCCATCTCACGTCCGACGCCCGGCGCTGAACCGAATCCGGCGAAATCGAGCTCGTCGGCGTCCGGCTCAAGCGAGAAGCCGATCCACTTCCCATCCTCCTGCCTTGCCGAGAAGCACCACGGCGCGGGAGTCATCAGCCCCGGCGAGAGATCGACGGCTTCCTCAGGGCGCAGATAGTGCGCGATAGGCAGATTGAAGTCGGGCTGCGACGGCGTGAACACGCGGTCGGTATAAATAAGCGAGCCGCGACCGATGTAGAAGGTGTCCGGCAGGACTTCCCCGCCCTCGTAGTCGGCTTTGACCTCAACGCGATCCTCGAAGAATTTCACGACAACCCGGACATCGCCCGAGTTATAAGCGAGCTCAAACTCACCGCTGCCGCAGACATTCTTCATCCCGGCTTCGGGCACAAACTCGCCCGTCTCAGCCGAGAATCCCGCGTCGGGGCGGAAGATCAGGTCAGCCGTCTTTGAGCCGTTCGCGTAGAATAACAGCGGTCCGCCGCGCTTTTTTATAAGGCAGGTGTAGGTCTCAGCGACCAGATCAAGCGTCCCGTGTCCTCCGAAATAGAGCCATTTCATCACTTTACCTCCTTAACCTTCGCGACCACCTCGGCGATTATTCCGTCAGCGGCGCTCTTTACCGACTGGGATTTCGAGGCGATCTCGTTTCCGCCGTTGTCGAGCATCTCGGTGAAGGGCGCGCGGATAGTCGCGTACCAGTAGGTGTCGCCGAGGTCGAGCGTGCGGGTATTGAATATGAGGTCGAGCATCGCGGGCGTGTCGTCGTCGCGCGAAACCTTGTTCTTGAGCACCGTATCGTAATAAGCCGGAACGCTGTCGTTGTAGCCTGAGCATGAGCCCG
The DNA here is from genome assembly GCA_934477985.1 of uncultured Eubacteriales bacterium. GTDB lineage: Bacteria > Bacillota > Clostridia > Oscillospirales > CAG-272 > Flemingiibacterium. The sequence continues at coordinate 3,756 of CAKSOR010000107.1, read as the reverse complement.
CCTCGAGGAACGCTCCGACCGCCTCGAGCTTTGTGCAGGTCACAGGCACGACGTTCGGGAATCCGACCTCGACGCGCGAGTAATAGTTCTCCTGCTCCTCGTCGTACTTCGGGTATGGCAGCACGCCGAAATCGCTCTTCATCCCGCGAAGGAAGCGTCCGAGCGAGTTGAAATCCGAGCCGAAGAAAAGCGAACCGTCCTTCAGGAAATAGTCCGCCTGCACGTCGCCGCTCGGGTCGGGCTTCACAGACGTGAAGTAGTTGTTGGATTTATAGATGTCGTAGATGCGCAGGAATACCGTCTGGAATTTCTCGTCCTGGTAAGCCGTGTAGACCGGAATGTCATCGTCATTCTTGTGCACAGTCTTAGTTCCGGCGGCTATCCACATCGGCGGAATCGACTTGTCGCCGCGCCCGGTCATGCCGAAGACATCGCCGTCGTCGTAGGTTCCGTTGCCGTTGACGTCGTTGTGTGCCGTCTTCATGCAGCTTGCCATCAGGTCGAAGGTCCACTTTCCGTCGTAGACCGCGGCGTAGAGATCGGGCAGCGAGTTGTCGTCGGCGAGCTTCTTGTTGTAGGCGAGCACGTTCGTGTAGCCGTAAGCCGTCATGTTCATGCCGCCGTAAGCGAAGAGAGCTTCACCGGCGATAGTCATCCCGGAGAGCGTTCCCTGATCCCAGTAAGCCTTCGTCAGGTCGAGATGCGGAATGTCGGCATAGCTGTGGATCGCGCCCTCGGTGTAGAGGTTGAGCGCGTCGCGGTCGACAACGCAGGCAAGGTCGATGTCATCGTCCCCGGCGAGCACATTTGAGCGCACGCGCGAGGTTGTTCCGCCCGGATAGGTCTCGTTTAACAGAATGTTCAGCCGGCTTTCGAGCGCGCGGTTGCGTTTGTAAACCGAATCGTTGAAGACCTCGCCGTCCATCTCGGCGACGTCAAGATTGGGTTTGCGGGTCATCACGACGCTCGGGTCTTCGGCGATGATGTTGATGACCGTGCCGCCGAAATCGAGGTCTGACGGAAGATCGTCGGTCGGCTTGGTCTCGACCGGCCCGGAGGTGGTCACGGTGGTCGCCTCATCTGTCGGAGCGTCGGTCACGACGTCAGGCGAATCGCCGCCGCATGAAGCGCCGGAAATGGCGAGCATTCCGGTCAGAATGAGCATAAGCGCGCGTTTTGAGTTTTGCATTTTCGTTCTCCTTTATGTAAAATTATTGTAACTCAATTATATCACACAAAAATTGATTTGTCTATTGACAAACCGCATATCTGTATGGTATAATTTCACATAGAAGCAAATCGAAAGGGGAAAACGCCATGCAAAATGATCTGAACCGTGTCGCGGTCTCAAGCCCCAAGACCGATTACGACCTCAACGTCTACTCAATCGGACTCGAACAGACAAGCCCTGACAAAAAGGTCGGTCCGTGCGTGCGGAGCAAGTTCGTCATACACTACGTGCTGGGCGGGAGCGGACAGTTCTGCGGAGAAAAGATAGAGCGCGGAAAAGGCTTCCTGATCTGCCCGGACAAGCTGCACAGCTATTCGTCCGACGCGGAGTCGCCGCTGAAATATGGCTGGATTTCATTTTTCGGCAACAAGGCGGGCAAGCTTTCCGAGCAAGCCGGACTGACGCTTGAGAACCAGATATTCGACTGCGGGTGGGTCGACGAATTGGACGAGATATTCGAGCGGCTCTGCACGCCGCGCCGCGCCGACACCGACGAGTACCTGCGCGGATGTTTTCACATCCTGATGTCCTTCCACATAAAGGCGCAGAGCGACAAAAACGCCGCCAGACTGCGCGGCGACCCGAGGAAGGAGCACATCGACCGCGCGATAGACTACATCAAGAACAATTACAGCCGCAAACTGTCCGTGGCTGAGGTCGCCGCGAGGCTCTACCTGTCGCCGCACTACCTGTCGAACCTTTTCCACGAGGAGCTTGGCATCTCGCCGCAGCAATACATAATGAGCGTCCGGATGAAGCGCGCCGCCGAGCTGCTGGCGATCGACGAGCTGCTGGTGACCGACATCGCGCACTCGGTCGGATACCACGACGCGCTGGGGTTCTCGAAGCTGTTCAAGAAGTTCTATGGGGTGTCGCCGAAGGAGTTCAGGGAAAAATAAAACCGGGAGAGCACCCCCTCCCGGCAAAGTTTATCTCCTGCAGCCGCAGCCGCCGTTATTCTCGTTCTGGTTCGGGGTCTGAGCGGTCTGATTGCCGCAGCCGTTGTTGCAGCCGCAGCCAAAGCCAACGTCGGTTCTTACCCGTCCGGGCGAGAACTCATCGATCGGGAACGCCATGCGGTTGAAAGCGTCGCACGGGGTGTCGTCGTCGTTGTGCGAGCACTCCTTGTCGGGCACGCTGAACTCGACCGCGTTCACGAGGTACTGCTCGGGACGCTCAAGACGGATCACCGAGAAGAAGCCAAGCGAGACCGCGAGCTGTCTCTGTCCCTGCTCAACCGGAGTTCCGCCTACCACGCCGCGCACCGTCTCGGGAATGTCCTCGCACTGGCAGCACTGGCAGCACTTGCAGGTCACCGGGTCGACAACTCTCGCGCCTAAGACGACCGGATCGACCGTCTCGACAACCGCGACCGGAAGGTTGGTCGTCATCTCGCCCTGGCACGGAGCCGAGCAGAAGCTGTCGCTCACCGCGTTCGAACGGAATACGCGGACCTCTCCCTCACCGCCGTAAAGCACCGATTCCTTCTCAGTGACGGCAAGACCCGAGAAGCTTTGAGCGCGTCCCGGGCAGACGCACGCCTCGCACTCGAGGCGGACATAGCAGCGGACAGTCACGCGGTAGAATCCGCGTGAGAGCTGCACAGGATCGACGCTGATAGCCGCCGAGCAGATCTCAGCCGTTTTGACCCTGACCTGTGTGGTGTGTTCGATGAGGCTCTGACCGAGCTCGTCAAGGAAAACGCGGGTATCCTCAAAGCAATCGCGGTCGCGGCAGCTGTCAAACACCTGATAGGTGTCGATGAGCACGTTTCCGCTGCCCGGGAAATTGCCCGAAGCCGATGGGATCGATCCAGAAAGCCCGCGGCATCCGGTTCTGTTGATCTCTGACATGACAATACCATGCCTTTCTGAAGTTTTCAGCCGCCGTCCGGAACTTCATCCATCAGATGGCTGTACTTCAGCATATGCCGCGAAAGTTCGGATTGCTACTCACCGGACTGCTCAGAAACAGCGTCCGGCGCGCTTCTTGCGGCACTCGCCGAGCTTCTCGCAGCGGTAGCAGATCTCGTTGTCGAGCGGAGCGCCCGAGAAGAAGTCACGGATATTCGAAAGCGTCGTGTCGGCGATGTTCGAGAGCGCCTCGTTCGTCAGGAACGCCTGGTGCGAGGTGATTATCACGTTCGGCATCGAGAGCAGTCTCGCCAGCACGTCGTCGCGCAGGATATGCCCCGACCGGTCGTCGAAGAAAATGTCGGATTCCTCCTCGTAGACGTCAAGGCAGGCGGCGCCGATCTTTTTGGACATCAGCCCGTCGAGCAGCGCCTCGGAGTCGATCAGCGCTCCGCGCGAGGTGTTGAGGATGAACACTCCGTCCTTCATCTTGGCGATGTTCTCGCGACCGATCAGGTGAAAATTATCGTCGGTCAGCGGGCAGTGGAGCGAGATCACGTCGCTTTCGGCAAACAGTTCATCGAGTGAAACGAATTTCGCCGGAGTCCCTTCGGACGGGAACTTGTCGTAGGCGAGCACATTCATTCCGAAGCCGTTGCAGATGTCGATGAA
>CAKSOR010000106.1 GCA_934477985.1 uncultured Eubacteriales bacterium | reverse complement strand
AATCCACTCCGAAACCTCGTGCGGAGCGAAGAAATCCCGGTCGTCAGTCACACAGGTTCCCAGACAGAGCCCGTGCCCGCCGTGCAGATAAACATGCACCTCGCACGGAATGTTGTGCTCGCTCAGAGCCATCGCGAAACTGTAACTGTTAAGCGGCGGAACTCCCGTGTCCTCGCTGGTGTGCCAGATGAAGGTCATCGGAGTCTCATCGTCAACCTGCTTCTCGGTCGAGACAAACTCCCGTAAAGCGGCGTCCTCATACCGCTCGCCAAGCAGATTCTTTATAGAGCCAGTGTGCGAAAACCGCTCCACAGCGCTTATCACCGGATAGCAGAGTATCAGCTTGTCCGGACGGTAGACATGGCAGTCCACGTCGTCCATCCCCTCGGCCTTGAAATACTCGCCGAACTTGTTCCAGAGCGTGCCCGTGGTCGAACACAGATGCCCGCCCGCCGAGAAACCGGTGGTCGCGATGTTCTTCGCGTCAATCCCGAACCTCTCAGCATTCTCGCGCACAAAACGTATCGCCTTGAAAGCCTGTAACTGCTGCGTCGGAAATCTCACCGGCGAACAGCTGTAATCAAGTATAAACGCACAGATCCCGTCCGCCGCGTATTTAAGCGCGATCGGCTCAGCCTCGCCCGAATACGTGATCCCGTATCCTCCGCCCGGAAAAATAACGACAGCCGGACGTCTCCCGGCGTATGAGGTCTTACCACAGACGTCGGGTATGTAACAGCGAAGCGGTACTGTATATCCGTTCGCCGTGATGTTTTCAGTAAAGAAAGTCATTGTCTTCCTCGATTTCCCGGGAAATTCCCGCGTCATCACTTTCTGTGATCACTTCCTGTGATCACTTGATCACTTTCTGTGATTGTAATCCGACTTCGGGTTCACAATCTCGCGCCAGTCAAGCCCGCCGTTCTCGAGCGCCGTCACAAGCACCTCCGCCGTAGCGATGTTCGTCGCCACCGGAATATTGTATACGTCGCACATGCGGAGAAGATTGTATTCCTCCTCGTCGAAAACTATATCCTTCGAGGTATCGCGGAAATATATAAGCAGGTCAATCTCGTTGTACGCCACACGCGAGGTTATCTGCTGCGCGCCTCCGTGCGCGCCCGAGAGAAGTCTCTCGATCTTAAGCCCCGTAGCCTCTGATATGTACTTGCCGGTGATGCCGGTAGCGCAGAGATTATGCTTTGCCAGTATGCCGCAGTACGCGATGCAGAACTGCGTCATGAGTTCCTTTTTCTTGTCGTCAGCGATGATAGCGATTTCCATTTATATCAAATCCTTTCGTAAATATCTCGCAAAAATTATATGCTCACATGAGCAGCTCACCTGAGCAGACGCTTTATCCTTCGCTTCACTCCGTGACCCTTGAAGCCCATGAAGAGCGGTACATAACGCCCCATAAGCCGGCACGCTATGTTGTCAAACGCCGCCGCGGCGTTCGTGCCGTCGGTCAGCTTCCCCCTCTCGCCCGAAAGCATCAGAGCGCGCTCCTCGGGAACTATCCCGCAGAGCTGTATGAATGAGCGGTCGATTATCTCGTTTATCCCGGGTCTTTTCCCCGACAGAGCGCCGTCCATGTCAAAGCAGTTTATAAGCAGCCTCTGGACATTCACCCGCCGCTCCGAGAGATACTCTCCCGTCTTGTCAGCGGCGCGTATGCTCGACGGCTGGTGCGACGCCACGATAACGGCGGTGAAGGGAAGCCCCGTCCCAAGTATCGCGTCCGAGACCAGCGAACCCGGCGTGTCAAGTATTATATACTCATACCCCAGAGCCGCCTCAGCCCGCGTAAAAACATCTTTCAGCATCTCCGGCGTGAGCTCGTCCCCGCCCCTGAACGGCGCGGCGATGAAACCGAGATCCTCGAGCCCTTCGACCCGCATTACCGCCTTCTCGACCGGCACACGGCACACAGCCGCGTCATACAGGTCGTAAACAACCTCGTTCTCAAGCCCGAGCATAAGGTCAAGACAGCGCATGTCAAAGTCGCAGTCGCAGAGCAGGACACGCTTTCCGCGCCTTGCCAGCGCCGCCGCGAGCCCAACCGCCGAGGTCGACTTTCCGACCCCGCCCTTGCAGGACGTGACGAGCAGATACTCAGCCCGCCGCAAAGCTATTCCGGAAGGCACGATCCCCATATTTCCCGCCATCGACTCACCCCGGTCCGCGGACTCCAGGTCCGCCGAAATGTTAAAACAGTACATGATTTGTGACATAAAAACAAATACATCACATACCTGTCAGGCATTCAGTTTAATCTTACGATTTCGCTAATGTGACATAAATATGATACCACAAATTTGTGGGGATTGTCAATAGCAACAGAGGTATTTTTTCACGAAAAAGTGTTTTTTTACATTTAGTAAACACATGAGTAACATTTATTTTCCTTAAACTGGTTTTATATCCAATATATGGAAGAAAATGTTAAAAAACACACACACTTGCATACCATTCCGGTGGTTTTTAATAGCCGCCCGGCAAGCACATTCGTCATTTTGACCTAAGCGACCGCTGACGGGAATCGTCAGACGCCGCGCCATACAGTCAGCCGGAGCGACGTGAAGCGCAAAGACGAATTTATCCCGTGCTGGTCCGGACCGATCTCCGCGCCGCCCCCGCGAACTCACTCGGCGGCATTCCGACGAGTTTCCTGAACGCCTTCGAAAAGGCGAACTGACTGTCATACCCGACCGCCGAAGCGACCGTGGCGATGCTCTCAAAGCTGCCCGACAGAAGCGCGCAGGCTTTCTTTATCCTGACCTCTGCGCGGTACTCCGACGGCGTCTTCCCGAGCTCCGCAGAGAAGAGCCTGCGCATCTGCGACTTGCTGAGATAACAGACCGCCGCGAGCGTATCCGAGGTGATCTCCTCGGCGTAATGCTCCTCGATGTAGCCGACCGCCGGCGCAATCCGCCGCAGGGAGGCGCCGTCCGACTTCGCCGCGTCAGCCATCATCCCGAAGAGCCGGAACAATCCCGAAACCATCCTGAACCCATCCCGCGCGGTCACGAGCGACATCATGAAGTCGTTTATCCCGACCTCGCCGCGAAACAGCACCGGATACTCCGAAAACACACACTCCGCGCCCTTGCAGAACGTGTCGAACTCTATCTGGCAGACGAACCGTTCGCCCGCCTCGACCTCATAGCTGTAGCACCCGCCCTTCGGGATATAGATGATCCCGCCCTGACAGACACTCGCCCATCCGCCGTTCCAGGAATACTCGTACCGTCCCTTCGCCACATAAACTATCGCGCTGAGTCTCCGGCAGCCAACGTGCATGCCGAGTATCTTCGCCGAGTAAGCCATCGCCGAGCGCGGCAGAATGTTCAGCCCGGACACATCGGTCGACGCTATGTCGATAACTTCCATGTCATCACTCCCCCGGAGTTATTATACCACAAAAAAGCCGCGCTGTAAAGACCGATTTTGAAAAAACAACGTAAATCCTCGCAGTAATCGTTATTGCGCGGTGTGTCACCTGCATCCGTCAACCTGAAAACGCATAAAAAGGCGCACACAACGTTCAGGCGTGCAACGAAATACTCATCCGTGCGATGCCAGCCGTAAGCCCGCCGACCGTGACTTAACCTGAAAGAAATGGCTTAGCAAGCACAGCCGACTGCGATGAACTCAAGAACAGCGATCGTTTCCACACCGTCGGCATGCAACAGAGATGTTCGATAACCATCCCGCATGTCAAAGAAAATGCCAATTCCATCGCCATTTTCATACATTGATGCCGGGTTATCGAACAAGTCTGATATTGTGCATTTCCTTCAGAAACAATCAAAGGCATGTCCCGGCTTCGGCAGGATGGCTCATAAGCCTCATGCTCTGAATCAAAGGAAACGCTGGTTTAAGGTTGTTTTTTGCTCTTAAGGCAACACCGCATAATTCTAAGCGCGTAGGATGCGCACGACTTGCTCCGCAAGTCGTCAGATTATTTCGTCAGACTAAACAAAAATTCGCAGGCAGGGTACCGCCCCTGTCAAGAATTTTTGTGACGTATGACGGAAAAGATGCAAGCAGATGCGTGCTTAAGGCGTTAGCCGTGAATTGTGCGGTGTTGCCTTAAAAGAATGACCGCATAAACGGAGCGCCGCGATCCGCGTGAAGCATAGCGCCTTCACATCCGCGCCGCCGAAAAATTTGCTATCTTTAAACTTAATATTTAACAAAATCGCTATTGTATTTTAAGCTCGGATAATGTATAATAAAGGGTATAGCAAACCCCAAAGAAAAAAACACAGGAGTAAATGAAAATGGTACTTGAAAATATGGAATTCATAAAGCAGTTCGATCCCGAGATCGGCGACGCTGTCGAGAAGGAATATCATCGTCAGCAACGCGGACTCGAGCTCATCGCCTCCGAAAACGTGGTCTCCCCCGCGGTCATGGCGGCAATGGGAACCGTCCTCACCAACAAGTACGCCGAAGGCTACCCCGGAAAGCGTTATTACGGCGGCTGCGAGTGCGTCGACATCGCCGAGAACATAGCCATAGAGCGCGCGAAGAAGCTCTTCGGCGCCGAGCACGCGAATGTCCAGCCACACTCGGGCGCCCAGGCGAACACCGCCGTCTACTTAGCCCTCCTGAAGCCGGGCGACACCGTCCTCGGAATGAACCTCGCCCACGGCGGACACCTCACGCACGGCAGCCCGGTCAATATCTCGGGCATGCTCTACAACTTCATCCCCTACGGCGTCGACGAGGACACGAGCATGATCGACTACGACAAGATCGAGTTCCTCGCCAAGGAGCATAAGCCGAAACTGATTGTCGCGGGCGCGTCGGCGTATCCGCGCGTCATCGACTTCAAGCGTCTCTCCGAGATCGCGAAGAGCGTCGGAGCTTACCTGATGGTCGACATGGCGCACATCGCGGGCCTCGTCGCGGCGGGACTGCATCCGTCGCCCGTACCGTACGCCGACGTCGTCACCACCACGACGCATAAGACGCTCAGAGGTCCGCGCGGAGGAATGATCCTCTGCCGTGAGGAGCTCTCGAAGGCGATCAATAAGGCAGTCTTCCCGGGCACACAGGGCGGTCCGCTTATGCACGTCATCGCGGCAAAAGCGGTCTGCTTCGGCGAAGCCCTGAAGCCGGAGTTCAGAACCTATCAGGAGCAGATCATAAAGAACGCGAAGACCCTCGCCGACTCTCTGATGGCTGAAGGCTTCGACCTGCTCTCGGGCGGCACAGACAACCACCTGATGCTCCTCGACCTCAGAAAGATGGGTCTGACCGGCAAGGAGCTCGAGCATAAGCTCGACGAAGTCTATATCACGGTCAACAAGAACGCGATCCCGAACGACCCGCAGTCGCCATTCATCACAAGCGGCGTCCGCATCGGAACGCCGGCTGTCACCTCGCGCGGACTCGTCGAGGAAGACATGCAGACGATAGCGCACCTCATCAAGCTCACGGCGACCGACTTTGACAACAGCGCCGACCACATCCGCAGCGAAGTCACGAAGATCTGCAAGAAGTACCCGCTCTACGAGGGCTGACGCGAGAGTAGCCCCAGCCGGATTACAAAGAGTGGCACGCGCGGGCTTACCCGCCTGCAAAACGCAAACCGCCGGTCAAAAGGGAAGCCCGCGGCACGTTCCCGGCGCCCGCGTCGGTGCTTCGCAGCAAGACCATTCATCCGTGTTATGCGTTCGCTCGGCAGGCGGGGACTCACGTCCCCGTCGACCACGCGTTCCGCGCGCGGCTGCGCCGCACACTCCACACGTGATCGATGGCGCTGCGCGCCACCTGCGTTCGACGAGGGCATACGCCCTCGCCGAACCCGCCCGCGCGGCAACGCCGCGCGGGCGGGCGGCGCGGGCTGCGCCCGCGCGCAGGGGACTGCCGCCCCCTGCAACCCCCGCCGGCGCGAGCCGTCCCGCTTCGCGTCCCGGCTCACGCCGCGCAGGCGGGGACTCACGTCCCCGTCGACCACGCGTTCCGCGCGCGGCTGCGCCGCACGCTCCACACGTGATCGATGGCGCTGCGCGCCACCTGCGGACACGCGGCGCGGTAGCCGCGCCGCTCCGCCCACACCAAACACAGGATTATGCTACGCGATCTCGAACTCTATTCGGCATTCACCGAACTTTCAAACTACTCCAGCCTCTCCGAAGCCGCGAAGGCAATGCACATCTCCCAGCCCGCGCTCTCGGCAAAACTGTCGGCTCTGGAATCCTCCCTCGGCGTCAGACTGCTCACCCGCACAAACCGCGGCTTCAGCCTGACCAGTGAGGGGCGCACACTTCTCGACCACCTGAAGCCCGGATTCGCTCAGATCGAGATCGGCAAAAGCCGCCTGCGCGAACTCGCCGGACTCGAGAGCGGCACAATGCGTATCGGCGCGAGCGACATGACCCTGCGGTTCTTTCTCCTCGACCGGATGGTGAGCTTACTCTAAAACCACCCCGGCGTCAGGCTCGCCGTCACCAACGCCCCGACCCCACAGACCCTCGAGGCGCTGAAAAACGGTCTCATCGACTTCTGCGTCATCAGCGAGCCGGTGAACACCGCCGACACTGCCGGAATCTGCTTCGTCCCGGTCAGAAAGATTCAGGATATTTTCGTCTGCTCGGAACTCCGCGGTGACCTCCTCGACCACCCGGTCAGCGAAAAGGAACTCTCCGAAGTCCCGCTGATTCTCCTCGGCAAGGAGACCTCAACCCGCCGCTATATCGACAGCTTCTTCGATCCCGGCACGCTCACCGCAGACATCGAGCTCGCCACCAGCGACCTGCTGCTCGAGTTCGCGCGGCGCGGCATGGGTGTCGCCTGCATCGTCAGCGACTTCGCCGAATCTGACCTGGAGTCCGGAAGACTCTTCCGCGTGAAGCTCGAAAATGAGCTTCCGCCTCGGAACCTCCTCCTCGCCTGGTCAAAAAAGCTCCCGCTCCCACCCGCCGCGGCGAAATTCATAGAGGTAATTCAGAATGATCATCAAATCAGCCGAGATAATCTCGGTAGGCACTGAGCTCCTGCTCGGTGACATCGTAAACACCGACGCGGCGTTCATCTCGAGGCGTCTCGCCGCGCTCGGCATCTCACAGTACCATCAGTCGACGGTCGGCGACAACTCCGCGCGCCTCGAGGAAACCCTCGCCGAGTCCATATCCCGCTCCGACCTCGTCATTCTGACCGGCGGTCTCGGTCCGACCTACGACGACCTGACCAAGGAGACCGCCGCGAAGCTGATGAACCGCAAGCTCACCCTCCACGCCGAAAGCCTTTCGCGTATCGAGAACCGCGCGAAGTCCTTCGGCTTCGAGATGACCGAGAACAACAAAAAGCAGGCGCTGATCCCCGAGGGCTCAACGGTCTTCAAAAACAACTACGGCACAGCCCCCGGCATGTCTATCGAGGATTTCAACCGCGGCAAGCTGGTCGTCCTCCTGCCCGGACCGCCGCGCGAATGCGAGCCGATGTTCCGCGAGGAGGTCGAACCATACCTGAGGCAATTCACCGAAAAGCTCCTCTTCTCGAAGACGATAAACATCTTCGGCATCGGCGAGTCCAAGGTCGAATCGATCCTCCGTCCGCTCATGCTCGAGTCGCTGAACCCGACCGTCGCGCCCTACGCCAAGGACGGGGAAGTGCAGCTCCGCGTCACTGCCTCGGGCAAAACCGGGCAGGAGTGCGAAGCCCTCTGTGACGAGATAATCGCGCGAATATACCGGACCGAAGTCGGGCAGTATATCTACGGCGTCGACGCCGGAACGCTTGAGGAAGCGCTCGTCAAAGCGCTCATCAGATCCGGCAGGCACATCGCCGCGGCCGAGTCCTGCACCGGCGGCTATGTCGCCAAGCGCATAACCAACGTCAGCGGCTCCAGCGAGGTTCTCGACGGAAGCATCGTCACCTACGCCAACCGCGTAAAAGAGGAGTTCGTGCATGTTTCACGTGAAACATTGTCGAAACACGGCGCGGTCTCAAAGGAG
>CAKSOR010000105.1 GCA_934477985.1 uncultured Eubacteriales bacterium | reverse complement strand
TTCCGCAATAAAAAAGACTGTAAAGGGGAGAATGTCATGAACGATCTTATCCGCGTCGTCTGGTACGCGCTTGCCTGCGGTCCGTCATGCAAATGGGCGGCGCATCTTCTGAAAAACTACCCGGGCGGTGTCGACGGAATCTTCGCGCATGAGTTTGACGAGGACGAGTCAATTGACGGCATATCCGGGAAGTTCCTGCAAAGACTGAACGACAAGGCTCTCGAGCGCGCCGAGCGCGTGATGGTCGACTGCATGACGCAGGGGATAAGGATAGTGAGCTGCCTGTCCGACGACTATCCGGCAAAGCTGAAAAATATTGAGGACTACCCGATAGTGCTCTACACCCGCGGCAATGTCGAACGGCTGAACAGCCGGCTCTGCGTCTCGATAGTCGGCACGAGAAGGATGACCGACTACGGAAAGACCGCCACCTTCAAGCTGGTGCGAGAGCTCGCCCCGTTCGACCCGGTGATAATCAGCGGCGGTGCTTACGGCATAGACTGCGCCGCAAATCAGAGCGCGCTCTTCTTCGGACTCGACACGATAGCCGTCTTCGGGACTGGCGTCGACCGATATTACCCGAGTGAGCACCGCCATATATTCGACGAGATCGCCTCGCGCGGAATGCTCGTCAGCGAGTTTCCGCCCGGAACTCCGGTCGACGGGAGAAACTTCCCGATACGCAACCGCGTGATAAGCGGTCTGTGCGACGCGCTCCTTGTGGTTGAGGCTCCGCCGAAATCCGGCGCGCTGATAACCGCCAGACTCGCCTCCGAGCAGGGCAGAAGACTCTACGCCGTTCCCGGCGACATCTTCAGCGAGAACGCCATCGGCACTGACCAGATGATAAAGGAAGGCGCTTCGCTCTGCACGAACGGTCGGGACATAATCGACGATTTCCTCGAGACCTACAATCTGACGGCTGACGAGGGCATCATAAAGAGCTTCAATTACCGGAGGTACGAGGGCGCGTTCGAACCCAGAAACATGGGCGGCGGAAGATCAATGAAGCCGGTCATCAGCAAAGCGAAGGAACAGTCCCAACGCGGCGATGAAACGCGGTCGGCGCGGCGTCCCGGCAGGACGAACAGACCCGAGGACGGAAACGCTGAGCCCGAAAAAGCTCCGGTCGATAAATACCGCGAGCCTGACAGAGCGCCGGTCTCCGCGGACAGAACGGATGCCTCTGAGCCCGCGAAAAATGACGCCGATCCTGTCATAGACAATGAGGCGCGCCGGATGCTCCGCGAAAAGCTCGGCGAGAAGGAATACAAGGTCTTCGAGGCGATACCCGACGGCGGCATGGCTAACGCGGATGAACTGACCTCGACCGGACTTTCCTCCTCCGAGATACTCTCGGCGCTGACGCTGCTTGAGCTCTACTCGGCGATCGAGTCGCTTCCCGGCGGAACTTACAGAAAAAAATTTTAAGGAGTAATATTTACGAATGGCTAACCTCGTAATAATGGAGTCGCCTACAAAGGCTGGAACTGTCAAGGGCTATCTCGGCTCTGGCTACAAGGTCGTCGCGTCGACCGGACATATACGCGACCTTCCCAAGAGCACCCTTGGCATCGACATAGAAGACGATTTCAAGGCGAAGTATATAAATATCAGGGGCAAAGGTCCGCTCATAAAGGAGCTCAGGAAGGAAGCGAAGAACGCCGACAAGGTCTTCCTCGCGACCGACCCGGACCGTGAGGGCGAGGCTATCGCCTGGCATCTCTCGACCGCGCTTGACATCCCGGAGAGCAAGATCCGCCGCGTGACCTTCAATGAGATCACGAAAAAGGCGGTCAAGGCGGGCATAAAGTCCCCGCGCGACATCGACATGGGTCTTGTCGACTCACAGCAGGCAAGACGAATCCTCGACCGCATAGTCGGCTACAAACTCAGCCCCTTCCTCTGGAAGACGATCCGCAGCGGACTCTCAGCCGGGCGCGTGCAGTCGGTCGCGACAAGGATAATTGTCGAGCGCGAGGAGGAAATACGCGCCTTCAAGCCCGAGGAGTACTGGACTATCGACGTAACCCTCGAGGGGAAGAACCGCGGTAAGGTCAAGGCTAAGTTCTGGGGCGACGAGTCGGGCAAGCTCGAGCTTCACTCCGAGGACGAGGCGATGAAGGTCGTGAAGGCTGTAGAGGGCAAGGAATTCAGCGTGAAGTCGGTCAGGAAGGCGATCAGGATGAAGAACCCCGCGCCGCCCTTCACGACTTCCACGATGCAGCAGGAGGCCTCAAGAAAGCTCGGCTTCCAGTCGCAGAAGATAATGCGCGTGGCTCAGGAGCTCTACGAAGGAATCAACCTCGGAAGCGACGCGGGCGGTGTTCAGGGTCTTATCACCTACATGCGTACCGACTCTCTGCGCATCGCCGATGAGGCGGCAGAGGCTGCGAAGGAATTCATCGTCGGAAAGTACGGCGAGGAGTTCTACCCGAAGGAGCGCAGAATCTACAAGACCAAAGCCGGCGCTCAGGACGCTCACGAGGCAATCCGCCCGTCGAGTCTCGCCTACGAGCCCGAGAAGATAAAGAAGTCGCTGACTCAGGATCAGTACAGGCTCTACAAGCTGATCTGGGATCGCTTCATGGCGAGCCAGATGGCGTCCGCGGAGCTCGACACCGTGACGGCTGACATCGTCGCGGGTGGATATGTCTTCCGTTCGAGCGGCTACACGATAAAGTTCCAGGGTTATATGACGCTCTACGAGGAGTCCGAGGACTATGTCGCACCCAACGTCGCCGACGCCGAGACCCCCGAAAAGAGTCTGAAGCTCCCGAAGATCGAGCAGGGCGACATCCTGAAGCATGAGGAGACCAACCCGAGCCGCCATTTCACCGAGCCGCCGCCAAGATACAACGAGGCGTCGCTTGTCAAGTTCCTCGAGGAGCGCGGTATCGGTCGTCCGTCGACCTTCGCGACTATCATAACGACGATAATCACGCGCGGATATGTTGTCCGCGAGGGCAAGTCGCTGAAGCCGACCGAGCTCGGCGAGATAACCACAAGGCTGATGGTCGAGAACTTCCCGAAGATCGTCGACTATGAGTTCACCGCCGACATGGAGACCGAGCTTGACGAGATCGCGAACGGTCGGAACACGATGCTCGGAGTTCTGCACGGCTTCTACGATGATTTCGCCGCGGCGCTCGATCACGCCGAGAAGACGGTCGAGAAGGGCGCTTACGCCCCGCCGGTCGAGGAGACCGACATGATCTGCGAGAAGTGCGGCGCCAAGATGATCGTCAAGAACGGACGCTACGGAAAGTTCGCCGCATGTCCGAATTACCCGGCGTGCCGCAACACAAAGCCGCTCACGCCAAGCGGGGAGTCGGTCGAGGAAAAGGTCGTCGAGACCGATATGATCTGCGAGAAGTGCGGCAGTCCGATGGTGCTGCGCACGGGACGTTTCGGCAATTTCTACGCCTGCTCGCGCTATCCCGAGTGCAAGAACACAAAGCAGATCGCAAAGGAGATCGGAGTCGCCTGCCCGCTTTGCGGCGCGCCGATAGTCGTCAAGAAGGGCAAGAGCCGGAGCGTCTTCTACAGCTGCTCGCGCTATCCCGAGTGCGAGTTCTCGTCCTGGGACGTCCCGACTAACGAAAAGTGCCCGCAGTGCGGTTCGATGCTCTACAAGAAGAAGGGCAAGGATCAGCTGATCTGCAAGAAGGACGGCTGCGGCTACAAGCGCGATGTCGAGAACACGGAGGAGGAGACCAATGAGTGAGCCGACCGTAAACGTCGTCGGAGCGGGACTCGCCGGATGCGAAGCCGCGTGGCAGATCGCAAGGCGCGGGGTGAAGGTGAAGCTCTATGAGATGAAGCCGAAGAAATTCTCCCCGGCTCACCACTCGGAGGGCTTTGCCGAGCTCGTCTGCTCGAACTCGCTGCGGTCGAACATGCTCTCGAACGCGGTCGGAGTGCTCAAGGAGGAGATGAAGCTCCTTGACTCTCTCATAATGGAAGCCGCCTGCGCGTCGGAAGTCCCGGCGGGAAGCGCTCTTGCGGTCGACCGCGTGAAGTTCTCCGACTATATAACCGATAAGATAAGAAACCATCCGCTGATCGAGGTCATCGTGGAGGAAGTCACCGGGATACCGGACGGAGTGACTGTCATCGCGTCAGGTCCGCTGACCTCAGAACCGCTTTCCGACGCTATCGGAAGGCTGATCGGCGTGGATTACCTGCATTTCTTCGACGCCGCCGCGCCTATAGTCAGCTTTGACTCGATCGACATGACGAAGGCGTTCTACGCCTCGCGCTACAACAAGGGCGAGGCGTCATACATCAACTGCCCATTCACGAAGGAAGAGTACGATCGCTTCCACGAGGCGCTTATCACCGCCGAGGAGGCTGAGCTGAAGGACTTCGACAAATCGGAGCAGCTGACCGTCTTCGAGGGCTGCATGCCGGTCGAGGTCATGGCAAAGCGCGGACGCGACACACTGCTTTTCGGTCCGATGAAGCCGGTCGGGATAACCGTACCGTCGACCGGAAAGGAAGCCTACGCGATTGTTCAGCTGCGGCAGGAGAACGACGAGAGGTCGATGTACAATATAGTCGGCTTCCAGACCCACTTAAAATTCCCCGAGCAGAGGAGAGTCTTCGGGATGATCCCCGGACTTGAGAACGCCGAGTTTCTGCGCTACGGTGTCATGCACCGCAAC
Organism: uncultured Eubacteriales bacterium; assembly: GCA_934477985.1. GTDB lineage: Bacteria > Bacillota > Clostridia > Oscillospirales > CAG-272 > Flemingiibacterium. The sequence goes on along the minus strand of CAKSOR010000105.1, from coordinate 3,362 downwards.
ACCTTCATGAACTCGCCGAAGCTGCTCGACGACACATATATGATGAAGTCCCGCCCCGGACTCTTCTTCGCCGGACAGATGACCGGAGTCGAAGGGTATGTCGAAAGCGCCTCGAGCGGACTTTTAGCGGGCATCAACGCGGCGGGATTCGCTCTCGGCGAAGAGCCATTCAGACTCGACAACACGTCGGTCGCGGGCTCGCTCGCCTGTTATATAAGCGATGAGAGTGTCACGAACTTCCAGCCGATGAACGCGAATTTCGGTCTGGTCAGGTCGCTTGACAAAAAGGTCAGGGGCGGCAAGAAGGCGCGCAACGAGTATATCGCGAATCGCGCGCTCGATTACGTGAGAGAGAAGACCGGGAAACCGGTCGATGACGAAGTAAAAGGAGAAGAGCAATGAAGTTAATACTTGACGCGATGGGCGGAGACAACGCCCCGCTCGAAATACTCAGGGGCGCGGCTCAGGCTGTCGCCGAATATCCCGACATTGAGCTGGTGCTCACCGGACGTGAGACCGAACTGCGCGAGCTCTCGGGCAAGGAGAACATCTCGCTCGAGAGAATATCCTTCATAGACGCGCCAGAAGTCGTCACGATGGAAGACCCGGCTCAGTCGGTCGTAATGTCGAAGAAGAACTCCTCGATGGCGGTCGGTCTTAAAACCCTCGCATCGGGCGGCGGAGAGGCTTTCATCTCAGCCGGAAACACCGGCGCGCTGATGACCGGCGCTACGCTTTTGGTCCGCTGTGTAAAGGGCGTCAAGCGTGCGGCTATCGCGACTATCCTCCCGATGGAGAAGCCTGTGCTGATGATCGACTCGGGCTCGAATGTCACCGTCACGCCGGAGTATCTTCTCCAGTTCGCTATCCTTGGCTCAGTCTACATGGAGCAGCTTTTCGGAATCGAGAAGCCGAGAGTCGGACTCCTCAACAACGGCACCGAGGATCACAAGGGAACTCCGACGATGGTCGAGGCTCACAAGCTCTTAAAGGCTTGCGACGGAATCAATTTCGTCGGCAACGTCGAGGCTAAGGGCATTCCGTTCGGCGAGTGCGATGTGCTTGTCACCGATGGCTTCACCGGAAATATCGTTCTGAAGACTATCGAGGGGCTCTCGAAGTTCATGATGAAGAAGCTCAAGGGCATATTCATGAAGAACGCTCTCAATAAGGTCGCGGCGCTGATGATCAGGAAGGAATTCGGCACGCTGAAGAAGTCGTTCGACGCCAGCGAGTACGGCGGAGCGCCCTTCCTCGGAATCTCGAAGCCGGTCTTCAAGGCTCACGGAAGCTCCGACGCGAAGGCTGTAAAGAACGCGATACGCCAGGCGCGCGAGTATGTCTCAAAGGGTGTGCCCGGAATAATCGACGAGCGGATTTCGAAGTCGCTCGCGGAGAACAGCGCGGCTAACTAATAATCCGCGAAAGGCAGGAAACGATTTTGGGAAACAATATCACCGAAATTCTCCCGAGACCTCTTCCCGGGCTCGAGGAGCGGATCGGATATAAATACAATAACATCGACCTTCTCGAGACGGCGCTGACTCACTCGTCCTTCTCGAACGAGATGAAGGCTAAGGGACAGACGGTCGCGTTCAATGAGCGGCTCGAGTTTTTAGGCGACTCGGTGCTATCGATAATCGTCAGCGACTATCTGTTCAAGCATTTCCCCGAGCTCCCTGAGGGCGACCTCACCAAGATACGCGCGAGCGCGGTCTGCGAAAAGACGCTCGGTAAGCTCGCCGCGGACATCGAGCTCGGCAAGTATATGCGCTTCGGACACGGCGAGGAGCTGTCGCACGGACGCGAGAGAGTTTCGATCTTAGCCGACGCCTTCGAGGCTCTGCTCGCTTCGATTTATCTCGATTCGGGCTCACGCGACGCGGTCGAGAAGTTCCTGATGCCGCGGGTCAAGCCCGAGATAAAGAGCTTCGTCGAGAACGGCAAGAACAAGGACTACAAGACCCTGCTCCAGCAGATAGTCCAGCAGGAGCGCGGCGAGATACTCGAATATGTGCTTATCGGCGAATCCGGTCCTGACCACGATAAGTGCTTCGAGGTTGAGGCGAGACTCAACAGCAACGTCATCGGTCACGGCAAGGGGCACTCAAAGCGCGAGGCTGAACAGATGGCGGCGAAGGAAGCGCTTGTACTCTTCGGCGATAAATGAGACACATAAATATCCCGGTCTTCATCCCGCACCTCGGATGCCCGAATAACTGCGTCTTCTGCAATCAGAGAAGCATCTCGGGTCACGGCGACTTCGATATGAAGTCGGTGCGCGGTGAGCTTGAGCGGGCGGTGTCGACGATCGACTACGAGAGCTGCGAGGTCGAGATAGCCTTCTTCGGCGGGAGCTTCACCGGAATCGACCGCGGGGATATGATTTATCTGCTGTCGCTCGCAAAGGAGTTTATCGACGCCGGAAAGGCTCAGTCCGTGAGACTCTCGACCCGCCCCGATTACATCGACCGGGAGATACTCGATATACTGAAAGCCTGTAAGGTCACCGACATAGAGCTCGGTCTCCAGAGCATGGATGACAATGTTCTGCGGCTCTCTAAGCGCGGACACACGGCGGACTGCGCCCGGAACGCGTGCGGACTCATCAAGGAGTACGGCTTCAATCTCATCGGACAGATGATGATCGGGCTGCCCGGCTCGGACACACAAAACGAGGTCATGACCGCGAAGGAGATCGCAAAGCTCTGCGACGGCGCGAGAATATACCCGACCGTGGTCTTTGAGGACACCGAGCTCTGCGCGATGACAAGGAGCGGCGAATATAAGCCGCTGACGACCGACGAGGCGGTTGAACGCTCTGAGAGGGCGCTGGACGTCTTCATAAAGGCGGGAAAGCCGGTCATAAGACTCGGGCTCTGCGCGTCGGATAATCTGTCCGACCCAGAAAAGGCGGTCGCCGGAGCGACTCACAGCGCGCTCGGTGAGCTTGTCTACGCCGAGCATTATATGCGCGTGATACGCGAGTATATAAATGAGCATAAAATTTGTCTTGCCGGTAAGGACGTGGTCATCCGCGCGCCGAGGGGCGAGACCTCGAAGGTGGTCGGTCAGAAGCGGAAGAATAAGCTGCGGCTGATCGAGTCCGGCGCGAAGAGCGTCAGGGTCATCGAGGACGACCGGCTCGATAAGTATCGGGTCGCGGTTGAGGTCAGCGAGTGACATGGCGAGCTATAAGTTACTTTCAGAAGCAAACGTTGACCACAGATAGGGTCACGTGGCAGTGACGAAGAATTATTACGACACCCCATACAAACCCATTCGCAGGTACTAACGATAATGCTATTTATCCCCTGTTTGAAAAGGTTTAGGGAAGGTGGGGGGTGTCGGGGGGGGGGGGG
>CAKSOR010000104.1 GCA_934477985.1 uncultured Eubacteriales bacterium | reverse complement strand
TAGGTCTGCGACCGCTCAGCTTTGTCGGTCGCTCTGACCTCGATCGTGTTCTCGCCGACGAGATTCCAGAGCGTCGTCACCTCGAACTCGAAGCGGGAATATCCGCCGCGGTGTGTTCCGACTGACTCGCCGTTTATGGAAACCTCACAGTCGTAGTCGACCGCGCCGAAGACGATGAATATCCGCTCGTTCGACGGATTCCACGCGACGCGGCGGCGATAGAAACCGGTGCCGTTCTTCGAGTCGTCGATGCCCGACAGCGGGCTTCCCCACGGATATGGGACATTGATCTTCGTGTCATAGTCCGGCGCGTCGAACGAGAACTCCCACTCGCCGTTCAGGTTCAGCCACTCTCCGCGCTGGAGCGAGGGATCGGGGAACATTGTTTTCATTATCATATTATACCTCCATATTTTTTCACTTCTGATTATGTAAACCGGCCGGAAACACACGCCTCCGGTCGCTACGCGGTTCACGCGGGTCGGTCGCGGCGTCCTGAAACCGACAGATGTCATCGTACATTCGCCGCGTACGCGTTTTCGCGGATATGCCGGCATGTCCGGCGCCCCGGACACGGCACGGCAAATTGACATGAATCGGCAATTTGATCGACAAAGCGCGGGATTAATCGGACAGCTATATTAATTATACCCGAAAAAAGTCTGATTGTCAATTGAAAAAATTCGCGATTTCAATGAGAATTTTGACATTGCACTTGACAAACGCTTCGAGGTATGCTATAATATTCTCATAATACGAATCCGGTTCGCATTTGCGGACAGAATGGAGACGACAATGATCGAACCGACCGCTTCAAAGCTCGCATGCGAGTTCATAATGAACCCGACCGACGAGCGCTTCACAAACGAACACATCCGCAACTTCCAGGGCTGCCCGACTATCGCGATAACGAAAAAAGGCAGAATCTTCCTTGCCTGGTACTCGGGAGGAACAAGAGAGCCGCACATCGAAAACTTCAATCTTATTATAAAAAGCGACGACGGCGGAAAGACCTGGTCCAAGCCGATCGCGGTGATTCCATCGAGCCGTGAGCGCCTCGTCCACGCGCTAGACATCCAGCTCTTCACCGCGCCTGACGGCAGACTCTTCGTCTTCTGGGTGCAGAACAACACAAAGCCGGATCTCAGAAACCCCGACGGCTCCAAGATAAATCCCGGATATGACGTCGACGGAGTCATCTTCGACGATTATGTCCACGCGATGTGGGTCTCGGTCTGCGGCGATCCCGACGCCGACGAGCTCGTCTTCTCAGAGCCGCGCTGTGCCGACAAGGGGTTCCTGCGGTGCAAGCCGCTCGTGATGAGCAACGGCGAATGGCTCTGCTTCAACTACGACCAGATGTCCGACCGATACGGCTACAGCATCTCATCCGACAATGGCGCGACATTTGTCCATCATTACGGAGCGAAAAAGATTCCCTCGCCCTTTGACGAAGCGATGGCTTACGAGAAGAAGAACGGCGACATCCGGATGTTCGCCCGCACAGCAAACACAGGCGACTTAGCCGAGTCGACCTCACACGACCACGGGCTCACCTGGGACGCCGCGAAAAAAAGCGGCATAGTCTCGCCGAGTTCTCGCTTCTTCGTCTCGAGGACTCCGTCAGGGCGCGTGCTGCTTGTACGCAACGACCATCCGATCGACCGGAGAAACATGACTCTCTGCCTTTCGGACGACGACGGCGAGACCTGGAAGACCCGCTGTATCGACTCGCGCGGCGGACTGTCCTACCCCGACGTCGATTTCTTCGGCGGCAGGATTTTCCTGACCTACGACCGGGAGCGCACCGGCGCGAAGGAGATACTCTTCACATCCTTCACCGAGGAGGACATTCCCGACGAGTCGCGTCCTGTTGAGCTCAGCGTCGTCAGCAAGCCGTGAATAAAAACGAGGGCTGCCGTTTTCGCGGCGGTCCTCTGTTTTTCTTTTTCGCGCGCAAGCGCGCGAAAAAGACGGTGTCGGGACAAGCCCGCCACCGTACCGCGGTTTTACCAAAAGCCGCTGCGCGCCTTTTGGTAAAACCGGCGTTCCGACCGCTTCGCGGTCGGAACGCGCAGGCGGGGACTCTCGTCCCCGTCCGCCTCGCTTACGAGGCGGATGGCGCTTCGCGCCACCTGGTCGCGCGCTGCGCGCGCGACGCATGGGGCTTGCCGCCCCCTGCACCCCCCGCCGCGGCGAGCTCCGCTCGCCGCGCGCAGACGGGCACTCCGTGCCCGCCAGCCTCGCCGAAGGCGAGGCTGGCAGCGCGCCGTGCGCGCTGTCTGCGCCTCCGGGGCGCTGCGCGCCCCGGAGGCAACATCCCCGGCAAAAACAAACCGGACTGCCGCTTACGCGGCAGCCCAGCCCGTTGCCCATCATCGACCATATACCGCTTATCAGACGCGCCAGGATCCACCCGGCTTCTTTGCTCCGCGACAGAATTCACGCCGCTTGCCGTCGTGCCGGAAGATAATGACACCTCTGCATGCCAGAACAGATTTATGCTCCGGGCTCAGCCGATCGACGCTGATGCACACTTCGAGAGTATCGCCCTGATCTCGGCGCACATCCCGAGCTTTTCCTTGTGAAGTTCGAGCGCGAGCTCACGCGTCTTTCCGTAGGTGACATGCCCCTCCGATTCGACTCTCCACGCGAGATTCTCAGGACGCCTTGTGCTGTACTCGATCCTCGTTTCATTGCTCTTGTCCATTTCAGTTTCTCCTTTTTGATTAGATTTTTCGAACCTGCGGGCGTGCGGATTCCGATTTTCACGGAAGCGGCTGTTACCTGCAATTCTTTTATGTTCCGAGGCTCAGAACGAATTTTCACTCCGCCTTTTCGGACATTTATATTATACACCATTTCACTTGAAATTTCAAGGGGTTTTCCCAAAATTTTCCAAACTTTCGTAGTACAGAAATCGACAAACCGCCGCGCTTTGAACAATGAACAGCCTCTACAAAAGTACTTCCTGAACGTTTTTTTCTTTTTGTATGAGTTTTTTGTAAATTTCATCCGCAAATATATACAAGCGGGAATTTTTATGATATAATATATATATCAACCGTTATACTACAATTATATACAGAAAGGGACTACATATGAACAAGACCACCGCGGACACCGGAAACCGCTTCCGTGAGATAAAGCACCGGTCGGTCGCGCCGTATTATGTGATCGCCGTCAGCTGGATACTCTTCGCACTGCTCTTCCCGATGTACAAGCTGGGGCACTTCGCCGTGATAATCATCATCTCGATCGCCGAGTTTGCCATCCTCAGAAAAATCATTCCGCCGAGGATCGAGCGCGTGCCGCTTCCTTACGAGCCCCCGCACTCGGGCGTCGAGGACGTCGACAAGACGATCGAAGCCGGAGCCGAGTATATCCGCAAGTTCGACAAGATTGATGTCGAGCTCGCGAAACTCGATCCGAAGCTCGCCGCAAAGCTCGCTGAGATACGCGAGCTGATGAACACGATGTTCGAGTACGTCTCGAAGAACCCCGACAAGCTCCCGAAAATCCGCCGCTTCATGAACTACTATCTCCCGACGCTCGAGAAGCTGATGAACACCTACCTTGAGTTGTCAGCCGAAAAGGTCAAGGGCGAGAACATCACGAAGACCCTGAACGGAATCGAGGGCATCCTCGACACGATAAAGCCGGCGTTCGAGCGGATGCTCAACGACCTCTACGAAGACCGCGCGATCGACATCTCAGCCGACATCACAGTTCTTGAGAACATGCTCGAGAGCGAGGGACTCAAATCTCCCGGCGAAAACCACAACTCTTAAATCTGAAAGGAACCGTCAAACACAATGGACAACAATTCTATGCCTGAACTCACGCTCACTCCCTTCGGAAACGAAGAAAAAGCTCCAGCCGCCGTCGAAACCGAGGTGAAAGTCCCCGCCGAGACCGAACCCGACATGGCAGTCACCCTCACGCCCGCCGAGCAGAAGATGGTCGCTGATTTCGCCTCGAAGATCGACATCACCGACCCGAACATCGTTCTCCAGTACGGCGCGGGCTCTCAGCAGAAGATCGCGAACTTCTCGGACAGCGCGCTCGCGAACGTCCGCAACAAGGACCTCGGCGAGGTCGGCGACATGATAACGAATCTCGTCGGCGAGCTGAAGAATTTCGAGGACGACGAGAGCACGAAAGGCTTTCTGGGCTTCTTCAAGCGCCAGGGCAACAAGATCGAGCAGATGAAGACCAAGTACGACAAGGCGGAGGTCAGCGTCGAAAAGATCGCCACAAGTCTTGAGAACCACCAGGTCAGACTGATGAAGGACGTCGCGGTGCTCGATCAGCTCTACAACGTGAACCTCACGAACTTCAAAGAGCTCTCGATGTACATCTTAGCCGGCAAGCAGAAGCTGAACGAGGTGCAGAACACCACCCTGCCCGCCCTTGTCGAAAAGGCACAGAAGTCGGGACTTCCCGAGGACACTCAGGCGGCGAACGACATGGCGAACATGTGCAACCGCTTTGAAAAGAAGATACACGACCTCGAGCTGACCCGCGCGATCTCGATTCAGATGGCGCCGCAGATCAGACTCATCCAGAACAACGACACCGTGATGAGCGAGAAGATTCAGACGACTCTCGTGAACACAATTCCGCTCTGGAAGAGCCAGATGGTCATCGCGCTCGGTCTCGCGCACTCGCAGGAGGCGCTGAAGGCTCAGCAGCAGGTCACCGACCTCACGAACGAGCTCCTCAAGAAGAACGCCGAGGCGCTCAAAGTCTCAACGATCGAAACCGCGAAGGCTTCCGAGCGCGGAATCGTCGACATCGAGACGCTGAAGCAGACGAACGAGACGCTCATCTCGACGCTCGACGAGGTGCTTCAGATTCAGAACGACGGCAAAACAAAGCGCCGCGAAGCTGAGGTCGAGCTCTCGCGTATCGAGAACGAGCTCAAGAACAAGCTCCTCGAGATGCGCAAGTAACGGCTTTTTGAGCACAAACGCTCTTTTGATTAAAAAGGAGAATCGCATTGAAACTACTCACAAAGACCCCGGTCGCGATACTTATAATGGTCGTGGTCATCCTGGCGTCGGGAACGCTCGGCTGCCGCAGGTCGCTGCTCTCGGCGAGAAAAAACGCCGAGGATTACTTCTACAGCGGCGAAAACGGCGACGGCGACTCGATCCAGAGCGACCTTGAGTATATCGGCGCGACCGCTAATAACCTGAAGACGATCGCGCTGCGCTACACAGACGCGGACGATCAGCTGATAATCGACCTGAACACGACCCGCTCGGCGCTTACCTCATCGAAGACTATATCCGCGAAGTATGAAGCGGCTCAGAAGCTCTTCGACGCGGTGACCGCGCTGCATGACTCGCTTGACCCCGGCAAGATGAACTCGACCGATAAGGGCTTCCGCGCGAGCCTCTACGACGACATCAAGTCCGCGATGCAGCGTATCTCCCATAACGGATATAACGACGCGGCGCGCGAGTTCAACGACATACTCGAGCACTTCCCCGCGAAGCTCATAGCCGACTTAGTCGGCGTCGAACCGATACAGCTTTACGGCTGATGATACGGACAGGAGGAACGGTCTCCTTTTGAGGAAGGAGTTTCCGCCTCTCCCCGCTTTCCCAAACCTTTTCAAAAAGGAGGAAATCATTGAAAAAACTCAATCTCGCCGCCGTGGTCGTCATGCTGCTCGCGGCGATTTTGTCTCTTACCACTCAAATTTCGGCGGCTGACCTTCCGAAGCCCGCCGACGACTTCTATGTGCTCGACCAGTCTGGCATTCTCTCTGACGAGACCAAGGAATATATCATCGCGCAGAACAAGCTGCTCTGCGACGCGACCGGAGCGCAGATCGTCGTTGTGACGCAGGATTTCGTCCCCGACGGAAAACTCGAGCTCTACGCCTACAATCTCTTCAACGAGTGGGACATCGGCTCAAAGGATAAGAACAACGGCGTGCTGCTGCTCGTCTCGATCGGCGACGACGATTACTGGTGCACCGAAGGCAAGGGGCTCGAGAAATCGCTCTCGAGCGGCAGGATCGGCGACATTCTCGAAGAATATCTCGAACCGGATTTCGCGAAGCAGAACTACGACGCCGGAATAAAGAAGGTGTTCGGCGCGCTTTTGAAGGAGGTCGGCGCGATCTACGGCTATAAGCCCGAAACCACCGCTCAGACCGGCACGGGCATATCGCCCGATTACATCGACTCGGCGCACAACTACTACGACCAGACCGGCTCACAGTCGGGCTGGGGCTCGGGTCACTACGGAACTCAGGGAAGGGTGATGTCAGGAATGACGGCAATTTTCATTGTCATCGTGATAATAATCATCCTGCGGTCGATCGGAAGCCGGAACAGCGGATGCTTAGGCTGTCTGCTCGGCTGGACGCTGTTCGGAAACGACCACCATCGCCGACCGCCACCTCCGCCTCCCGGAGGATTCGGTGGATTCGGCGGTCGCCCCGGCTCAGGAGGCAGACCGGGTGGGTTCGGACGTCCGGGCGGTGGATTCGGAGGCTCGCGCGGCTCCGGGCGCTCAGGCGGATTCGGCGGTTCCGGGCATTCCGGCGGCTCGCGCGGAGGCGGAGGTTCGACGCGCGGAGGCGGCGCGGGGCGCAGACACTGATTTCACGCAACCGACGCCGTTGCCGGTTGCGCCGCACATGAAAACAAATACGCCGCGGCATAAAAACCGCGGCGCTTTTTTAGATGAGCGTCGAACGCTTTTTTGAACGTGACGACCCCGAAAAGAGGTTCTTTCTGAACGTCATCGAGAGCTGCGAGCGCCCGGACGAGGCGCTTGAGAACTACAAAAGGGGCTCGCGCTGATAAACGGCAGAAAGCACTATGACGAATATCTGAACAGCGGATTTTACACGCTCATACGCGAGGACAACGGTCGGGACACGCGCGAGGAGGTCGCCGACAAGCTCGCGCGGCACTTCGGGTTCGAGGACTGATTTGCGGGATGGCTGTCCGGACGCGAAAAATAATGAACCCGCTTTAGTTGAAATGATAGCCGGCGACGCGCATTCATCAACCGCAAACACATGTTGCACGCCGCTCCGGTCAGTATGAAACCGGAATGTCTTACGGCTGTCGGCTTTCCGACGGTAAAATTGCGCGGTCTACGGGCTGATCGGCGGTATTGCGAAAGCCATCAGCGCGGCTTTATCGCGCCGGGCGGGGGCTGTTACGGCATAGTCCGCGATGACCGGTCTGATTTGCGACACCCGCGTCTGGTCACAAGTTCGGGACAAAGCAAGCCGCAGGAGCGTTCCGGTGATTGCAATGACATCCACTTTGGAGGAGAATAATGAAGTTATTTGGATATAATGAACTTCCCGACAGCATCGCGGCGCAGATCGACGCGGTCGCGGAGGTCTGGAAAAAGCGGCTCGGCGGGGATCTTGCCGGGATTTATCTGCACGGCTCAATAGCGCTCGGCGCGTTCTGCCCTGACTCGGGAGATATTGACCTGTTAGTCGTCACGCGGCGCGGGCTTTCGGCTGATGAACGTCTGGCGATCGCGAAGGAGATTATCTCGCTCGACAACCATCCGCGTCCGCTCGAGATGTCGGCGGTCAGGGTCGATGACCTCGGAAAGCCGGGCGATGTGGTCTGCGTGTTCCACTACAGCGGTTACTGGACCGGGCGGTATCTGGCGCGGTTCGACAACCCCGGCACGGAATGCTATGTGGTCGACAATGATTTTCCCGATCCGGACATAAAGAGCTACATTAAGCTGATAAAGCAGTGCGGGATAGTGCTTTTTGGCGAGCCGGTCGATATTTTCCCGGACGTTTCGGACGAGGAGCTCTGGGCGGCGATCAGCGCCGATGTCGATGAATACGACTTTCACGCGTATGAGCCGCGGTATCTCGCGAGCAATATACTTATTCTCGGGCGGATACTTTCGTTCAGGTGCACGCGGAGGATACTTCCGAAGTATGACGGCGGTCTTTGGATGATCTCGCACCTGCCGGAAGATCTGAAGTATCTCGCGGAGCGCGCGATGAGGGTCTGGTTTGAGGGCGCGGAAGCTGATTTTCCGGAGGATGAGCTTGAGAGACTGAGAAAATTTTTAATTAAGGAGATAACCGAATGATACCGACAAGAGA
>CAKSOR010000103.1 GCA_934477985.1 uncultured Eubacteriales bacterium | reverse complement strand
CTATTGGCAGGTCGAATATCCCGGCGACCGCGAAAAAGGCGTTTGTGCCGAGCCTTTTCGCGCTCTTCGCAGCGTGATCTATAGCGGCTTTCGAGAGGTCGAAGCCATAGACTGCCGCTCCCGTTTCGCTTGCGAAGAGGTTTGAGTAGTAGCCCTCGCCGCAGCCCGCGTCGACTATCGTTTTCGCGCCGGTGAGATGAGACGCGAGAGCTTTCGCGAATTTCTCATACGCGCCGGATTCCAGGAACGCGGTTCTCGCCGCGACCATGTCCTTGTCGTCGCCCGAGGGCTGTGTGAAGCTCACCGCGCCGCTCTTCGCGATGTCGAAGCAGTGGCGGTTGGCGCAGAAAAGGCTGTTGTTTTCGCGCTCAAGCGGCGTTTCGAGTCCTTTTTTCTTGCAGACCGGGCAGATAAGTCCGGTCATTTCGCCGCCACGACTGTTTCGTCGGTGAAGAGCTTCGCGAGAGTCCGGTCGGTGTTTGTCTCGCTGAACCACTTTTCGGCGAGCGCGGTCGCGTCGGTGTCTTCGAATTTTCCGCCCTCGTCATAGTCGATCGGGTCGTCCTTTGTGTAGTGGCGGCTGCCCAGCCGGTTCAGGAGGGTTTCGGTTGTGAAGTAGGTGTTGCCTGAGAGGCGCATCTGCGCCGCCGCGCCGTCGTCGATAAAGGCGTAGATGTTCGCGCCGGTCGACTCGCGGAAGATGTTGTTCTTCACGATGAACGAGCCGCCCTCGACCGGTTCGGTGATGCGCCACATGAATATGTGGTGTCCCATAGGGAGCGGGTAGATTTCGGAATTTCTCGGCTTGGTGTCGCCGAACGCCGTGAAACCGTATCCGGCGTTCAGGCAGATGTTATCGCTGAACTCGCAGGCGACCGTCATCAGGTCACGTCCCTCGTACGCGCCCATTCCGCAGGCGATGAAGAGGTTATGGCGCATCACGATGTTTCTCGCCGGGGCGACATCCGGCTTCGCTCCCTGCTGGGTGATCGCGGAGTCGTAGATATTGTTGAAATAGCAGTTCTCGATAGTGATATTATAGCCGGTGTTCCAGAATTCTATCGCGTTGCCGAAGCGGATTTTCAGTCCCTTGTTCCAGACCGCGCCGCCGATGAAACAGAACGAGCAGCGGCGGATCGTGACGTCGTGCGCTCCGCCCGAGAAGACATGCACGCCGCTTCCGAAGAAGCTGAGATCCTCGAAGACGGTATAGTTCTTGTTCGGGACAAGGCAGCGTCTGCCGCGCAGCGCGCACTCGATGTGCGTGAAGACTTTGCCTGGGTTTCCGACCGAGTACAGCAGAACCCGCTGAGGGACGTTATCGGCGGTCTTCTCGCCCATTCCCATGCGGCTGTCGTACCAGTCGCCGGGGGCTTGCAGGCTGCTTTCGTCCCAGCGGAGGGTCGCGCCGACTCTGCCGTTGTCGAAGATGAAGTTGCAGACCTCGGAGTCGAGCGGTTTTGTGTACTCCCAGACGTTTTCGCGGACTTCCTTCCAGTCTTCCTGTGAGCTTGTGTCGACCGAACCGTAGAATGCCGGGGCGTTTCCCTCGCCGTACGCGCCGTAACGCGTCGGGGCTTCGGGTGTTCCCTCGGTCGGGATCAGCCAATCGCGCTGGACTGTTCCGCGCTTGAAGAGAATCGTGTCGCCGGGGGCGATTTTGAGCTTTCTGTAGTCGCGGCGCGCTGTTTCGGGCGACGCGCCGTCGCTCTGGTCGTTTCCGGAAACCGGGTCGATGTAGTGGAGCATTTTTCGCTGTTTCTCCGCTTGGCGGCGGAGATTCCTTTCATTAGTGTTCGACCTTTACGAGCTTTGCCTGAAGCGCGTAGCGGTAGAGTCCCGCCGGGTCGTTCTTGCAGGTCGAGAGGGTTATTATGCGGTCGTCGGCGGTGAAGTCCATGTGCTTATTGAACATGGATTTCTCCTGCATCTCATAGCAGAAGTCGACAAACTCCGGGTCGGAATCGAAATCCATCTCGAAATAATGGTAGGTCTGGATCGCCTCGAAGACCGCGAAGGGCTCGTAGGTATAGATTCCGTCGAAGGTGTAGACCTCGATGACCTTCGAGTTGAAGGTGTCCTCGTCGAAGAACTCCATGACGTTGTTGAACATATTGCCGTCCTTCATGTTGTGACCGTAGAAGACGGTATTGCGGTTGTCCATCATGTCGCTCCACGCGCGGTAATCGGCGAAAATCGAGCCGCAGACCATGTACTCGCCGGTGTAGGCGTGCTCGAGGTAATATTCGTTGTCGTCCGACTGGACTATGGGGAAGCTGATCCGCGTGCCGTCGATGTAGATGTATCCGAAGATGTCGGGGTTCAGGGACTTTAAGTAGGTGAGATTCGACTTCATCTGCTCGAATCTGACGTTATAGCCGCCGTCGCCGATCTCGTCTAAAAGATCCTCGGCGTCGCTCGTCAGATTGGTCGTGTAGTCGGGCAGGGAGGGGTTCGCGCGGGATTTTTTCGCGAGCTGAACGGCGCGTTCACCGCCGCCGAGATCTGTATTGAATATGTCCTCGGCGATTGAGCCGTAGAGATCGCCGCCGCGTTTGTAGTCGATGAAGCTCTGCGCGAGCTTTCCGGCGCTCCAGACGAAGACGACCGCGCAGACGGCGATTATTCCGCGGCGGATGATCTCGCTGATGAGCTCGGACGACGAGAGCTTTTTCTTCTCGGGCTTCGGCGCGATGTCGTCGGGGGTCAGGGAGTCGAGCGAGGCTAAGAAGGGGTTCGACTCAGCCGGGGCGGGTATGGATTCCGGCTCGGTCGCCGGGGTGGGTTTCTTGAAGAGGTTCACTTTTATCCTCCGTGAAAAAAGAGATTCCCTTATATTATAATCGAGAATCTCTTTTATTTCAAGTACTTTTCGGTATTTTTCCGAGTATTGTTACAAATTAATCATAAATCGGGGCGGGATGCCGCAGACTTTTCGGGAGGTTCAATCAGATACCGGCTGGAACAGCCGGTATCTGATTGAACTACGTTTGATAAACCTATAGCAAACACATTCACAGGAGCAAACCCTGATGTCTGAGTGCAGGGTCGCACCCTGCCGGTTAATCCACTTTCGCCAAGTATGCCTTCTGCTCTTCGCTCAGAACGTCGAGTCCGCCGCCCAGCGACTGAAGCTTGATCTCAGCGACCTCGCGGTCGATCTCCTTCGGAACCTGATAGACCTTCTTCTCTAGCTGTCCTTCGTGCTTTACGAGATACTCGAGGCTCTTTGCCTGAATCGCGAAGCTCATGTCCATGATCTCAGCCGGGTGTCCGTTGCCCGCCGCCAGGTTGACGAGTCTGCCCTCCGCCATGAGGTTCAGGATTCGTCCGTCGGGCATTCTGTAGCCGGTGATGTTCGGCTTGCGATCCCAGACCTCGGTTGCCTTCGATCTGAGCGCGACCTTGTCGATTTCGACGTCGAAATGTCCGCTGTTGGCGAGTATTACACCGTCCTTCATCTTGTCGAAGTGCTCGGCGCGGATTACATCCTTGCAGCCGGTTACGGTGATAAAGAGGTCGCCATATTTGCACGCCTCGTCCATCGACATGACTCTGAAGCCGTCCATGACCGCCTCGATGCCCTTGACAGGGTCGATCTCGGTGACGATGACGTTCGCGCCCATGCCCTTTGCGCGCATCGAGACGCCCTTGCCGCACCAGCCGTAGCCAGAGACGACGACCGTCTTGCCCGCGATTATCAGGTTCGTAGAGTTCATTATTCCGTCGAGCGTCGACTGTCCCGTGCCGTAGCGGTTGTCGAAGAGGTGCTTGCAGTCGGCGTCGTTGACGTCGATCATCGTGTAGTCGAGAAGTCCAGCCGCCTGTCTTGCGAAGAGGCGGTGGATTCCGGTCGTGGTCTCCTCACAGCCGCCGATCAGGTTCTTGCCGTACTCGCGGCACTCTCCGTGCAGAAGGTGCGTGAGGTCGCCGCCGTCGTCGATCATCACGTCGGGGCAGAGCGAGAGGGTCTTCTTCAGGTGCTCCTCATACTCGGCGTCGGTGACTCCTCTCCACGCGTTGACCTCGAAGCCGAGGTCGACCAGCGCCGCCGCGACGTCGTCCTGAGTCGAGAGCGGGTTGCAGCCGGTCACGTAGACTTCAGCGCCGCCCGCCGCGAGGGTTATCGCGAGATACGCGGTCTTTGCCTCGAGGTGTATCGACATCGAGATCTTCTTTCCGGCGAAGGGCTTCGTTCTGGTGAATTCCTCATTGATCTTATTGAGGACGGGCATGTAGCTCTTTACCCAGTTTATCTTGTCGTGTCCGCTTTTCGCGAGGTTTATGTCTTTTATCTGACTCATTTTGTTTACTCCTTAATTTAATTCTATCCAATATCTTCTGACGAGCTTATCGCCGTCTTCGACCTTGTTTTCAAGTTTTCCGCCGTTGTTCTCGATCGACTTCGCGGAGCCGGTGTTTGTGTCGTCGCAGGTCATCAGCACGCGGTCGATGCCGAGCTTTTTACATTCATCGAGAGCGAGCCCGATCATCTTCGTCGCGATTCCCTTGCGGCGCTCGGACGGTCGGACGCCGTCGCCGATGTGTCCGCCGGTCTTCAGAAGCGCTTCGTTCAGGTAGTGGCGTATATCGACCGCTCCGACGAAGATGTTCCGCTCCTCGTCGAGACAGAAAAGCGTCGTCGCCGGAACGTGTCCGTCCTTCGGCTCCTTGATCCCGAGCCCGGATAAGTATCTGTCGAAATCGCGGAAATCGTTTCTGCTTATTGCGGCGGGAATGATTTGCTCGCCCGCGGCTGTCCATTCGGTCATCATCTCGTCGAGCTGAGGCTTGTATTCTGGGGTGAGTTTCACGAGTTTAAGTTTCATTGGCTATACTTCCTTTGTAGAGTCCGGTGACGCCGTTCTTTTTGACGATATATCCGAGCGGGGTTTCGTCGACCAGCGCGAGAGTTTCGCCCGCGGTTACCGGCAGGAGGTAGTCGGAGTAGTCCGCCGCGTGCTCGTCATCGCGGACATACGCGTCGGGGATCAGGCAGACGTGTCCGGTCGACCTGTGGCGGATTTTGCGATAACCGTCGAACTTTTCGAGCGTCTCGATTCCGCGGTCGATCCAGCGGATGTTTATGTGGTCGTCAGAGCCGGTCTGGGAGTCGAGAGCCTTTACCTTCGGGAGGTCGTCGGCTGATAGGAAGCTGATATTTTCGGGCGTTCCGTCGGTGATCATCAGGTTCAGCTGACCGTAGTTCTTTATCCCGCAGCCGCCGTCAAGGGCGATTATTTTGCGTCCGCGGTCGACGCGCGGTGTGCAGTCGGAGATTTTATCGCTGTATAATGTGACCGGGTAGTGCCCGACGACTATGTATTTATCGAATTCCGGCGCGAGCGCGTAGAAGTTGTCGTATTTTAAAAGCTCCGCGCTTTGGCGGGTTTCGTTCGCCTTTATGTCGGTGTCGCGCAGTCCGCCGTGGACAAAGACGAAATTCCCGGTCTCAAGCGCGGTCGGGAGCGACGACAGGAAGTCGAGCTCTGGCTTGAAGTGGTCGATCACCTTATCGCGGGCGCTCAGCAGGTCGGCTTCGGTCTCGGAGCGGGGAAGTCCGAGCTCGTCGGTCATCTCGTCCCACATACAGCCTGTCCAGCTTCGTATCTGCTTTAAGCAGGCGAGAAAATCCGCGGCGGTCGATTCGCTCAGCTCGTCGATCATCTGTACCCGACAGGCGTCGACATTGCCCATCAGCGGGATGGTGTTGCCGCGCCCGGTCAGCTCTTTTACGTATCTCAGCGTGCCGAGGCTGTCAGGTCCTTTCTCGACTATGTCGCCGATTATTATGAGCAGGTCGTCTTCCGAAAAGCCCGCGTCCGAGAGGAGTTTTTTGAAGAGTCCGGTGTGACCGTGGATATCGCAGGCGACCAATGTGCGGCGTCCTTGCAGCTGTTTGCGGAGGAAGGTCGTTTTCATATCAGTCTCAGCTCCTTCGCGGCGCGCTCCCAGTACTCCTCGGGGAGGACTGAGCTTCCGTCGAAGCGTTCGGACGCGGCGATTCTCCAGGCGAGCGCCACACAGCGCGCGGCGTTGTCACGCTCCTCGTACATGTCGCGGATGATGCACTTCGCCCAGACGCCGGATTTCTCGGCGAGACCGCTTTTATAGAACTCGCGCTCCATGCGGCGCTTGTCATAGTCGACGACGTGGGTTTTGTAGCGCCACATGCCGCCCCTCGGCTCGAGCATGAGGAATTTTGAGCCGGGATTGACGTCGTGCGGGAGTCCGATCGACGGGCAGAAGATCAGGCGCTTGCCGTGCCCCTCGGCGACTCCGGCGCGGTGAGTGTGACCGCAGAGCAGGACGCTTCCGGCGACCTCGGCGAGGTAGCGGTCGATAAGCGACGGGCGGTTCATTATCCACTCCTTCGTCGCGTGGGGCGAGCCGTGGCAGGCGGTTATCGCGGGGAGGCCTTCGAAGCCCAGTCCGGCGGGAAAGACGTCGAGCGACGCGGGGAGCGAGGCGAACCAATCGAGGTCACAGGGGGCTAAATGCTCAAATGTGTAGAGGAGCGAGCCGCTGGAGGATGAGTGTCTCCAGCCGTCGTCGGGGTCTTCGCGGTGGCGGAGCATATAGTCCTCGCGGTTTCCGCGGACGAACCAGCAGGGAAAGGTCGCGCGGCACTCGTCAAGGAGGTAGAGGGTTTTCTGCGGGTAGGGAAAGTCGGTGAGGTAGTCTCCGAGGAAGATTATGCCGTCAGGGCGCAGCTTGTCTATCATGCAGAGCGCGTTCTCAAGTGCCATGAAGTTTGAATGGATGTCAGAAATTATCGCGAGCCGCATAAAGACCTCTTTCTCCGCATGACGGTGTGTAATTAATCATATAATATATTATATAATTTTTTCGGCTGTCTGTCAATGGTATATGACAACACGAAAAAAAATTTACGAATTTGCTTATTTCTATTGACAATCGCGCCGTTATGTGGTAGAATATGCACAGCCCCATTTTATGGAGGACTTGCGCGCGGCGCACGCGCGCCCCTTACGAAAGGCAGGTAAAATTATTATGGAAAAGATCAAGGTCGTACAGATCGGATGCGGCGGACGCAACGGCGCTCACTTCCAGAAGCTCTCGAGCTTTGAGGACGTTGAGATCGTTGGTTTCTGCGACATAATCCTCGAGCGCGCTGAGGCGAGAGCCAAGGCATACGGTTCGGGCAAGTGCTACACCGATTACGTTCAGATGCTCGACGAGACTAAGCCGCAGGTTGCGTTTGTGGCGGTTCCTCCGCACGTTCACGGCGAGATTGAGCCAGCGCTCATCGAGAGAAAGATCAACTTCCTCATGGAGAAGCCGATGGCTCTGACCTATTCGGTCGCTGAGCACATCTGCGACGAGGCTGAGAAGGCAGGAATCATCACCGCGTGCGGATTCCAGGACAGATACCAGAGTCTCACCGACATCATGAAGGATTACATAAAGGGCAAGAAGGTCGGACTTGTCTCGGGCGGCTGGCTCGGCGGAATCCCCGGTGTGCCGTGGTGGAGAACCTTCGAGACCTCGGGCGGACAGGTTGTCGAGCAGAACATTCACCTCTTCGACCAGCTCCGCTGGCTCTTCGGCGAGCCGGCAAACGTCTTCTGCGACTCGGGCAAGGGAATCGTTGATCCCGAGGAGTACGGTGTTCCGGGATACAATGTCGACGACTTCTCGTCTGCTACGATGAAGTTCAAGTGCGGCGTCGTCGCTAACCTCTTCACGGCGTGCTACTTCAGACCCGGTTCGAAAGCTCCGAGCGGAATGACTGTCTACGGCAAGGACTTCACCGTTGAGTACAGACTCCGCCACGACCTGACGATCACCGACATCACCGGCGTACGTCACTGGGAGCGCAAGAATGACGAGCTGATCTTCACCGATGTTGACGGCAAGGTCACAAAGACTCCGGACACCGAGCAGACCGGACTTCAGGACAGAGCGTTCATCGATGCTGTCAAGACCGGCGACACCTCGCTCATCCGTTCGGACTACCGCGACGCATTAAAGTCGCTCAGACTCACTATGGCTTGCAACGAGTCGGCGGCGACCGGCAAGGCTATCGAGCTTTAAAAAAATGCCCCCCATCAAGAGCGTTGACATAGGAAAACAAGCAGAAACCCAGTAAAATCAACGCTTTTAAGGGCAGAGGGCAAACAGGTTAGC
>CAKSOR010000102.1 GCA_934477985.1 uncultured Eubacteriales bacterium | reverse complement strand
CTCTGTAATAATCCTCAAGAAAATCAAAGCTGAACTTGCGTATTGTAAGCCGCTCTGTCCTGAACAAGACTGCCATGGCAGCGTTTCCTTTCTTTAAGCCGTTAAACTCTCCGTATCAGAGCCGCTTTTTCGGCGCGGCTGGCAGCTCGTCAAACATCGCGTCGAACAGCCCGGCGAGAAACTCCCGGTCGTCGACCTCCCCGACAAGCAGCATCTCCTTCGCGCCGTCATATGGCTTTTCATATACCGCCCCCGGCATGTATTTCACCGCCGCCTTCACCGGCTTTACGAGCAGCCGATCGTCATATATCCCGCCGACAATCTTCCCGCGATAGTAGATGATATATTCGCCCATCATCGCGCGGTATGAGATGCCGTCGAGCCCCGAAAGCTGCTCAAGTATGAATTCAAGATATTCCCTGCCCGAAGCCATACTCACCCCGCCCGCAGAACAAACCGCTGCACCGGATACCCGAACTCCTCGAGAAGCTCCTCCGCCTCGAACCCGAACCGCTCGTAAAGCGCCCTCGGCGCGGCTCCCTTCTCATCGCCCTCGCGGAAGGTCGTGACCGTAATGTCCCTCGCCGGGTCGAGCTCATGAAGCGCCTTTTCAAGCAGTCCAGACGCGATTCCCCGCCGTCTGTGCTCTGGCGAAACTCCGAGACAGCAGATCATGTTGTGCTTTTTCGAGAAAAGCAGCACGCCGACGATCTTCCCGCCGTCCTTCGCGCAAATCGCCCGACGCTCGTCCATGAACCGCAGAACGGTCGCGCGGTGCTCATCGAGCGCTTCAACGGTCTCAAGCCCAGGAAAGTCCGGGCTTATCCTTTTTACAAGCGCCATCCACTCATCAATACCGGCGGCGTCTCCGTATCCGATAACCATAAAATCTCCCTCCGATCAGCCCTGATTTCCGAGCCAGTATTCGCCCCAGGCGTCGACGATCTCGGACTGTCTCTCGAGCGCGTCGTCCCGCCGCTGCGAGGCTATGCAGGCACAGAGCGTGTCGACAATCAGCATCTGCGCGAGTCTTGAGACCGTCGCGAGCTTCGACGCGACCGCCTCGCCCGAGACGGCGATAAGCGGAAGGTCGCAGAGCTTCGCCAGCGGGCTGTCCGAGTAGCAGGTAATGCACATCGTCTTCGCGCCTTTTTCCTTGGCGATCGACATCGTCTTGATGATGTCGTGCGTCCGACCCGTGTAGGAGATCGCGAGCGCCAGGCAGTCGGGATCGAGCATCAGCGCCGAAGCCGAGCTTATATAGCTGTCGCGTATTACGACCGCCGGAAGCCCTAACTTTATGAATCTGAACGCCGCGTCCTCGGCGAGCATCGCCGAGCTGCCGATTCCGTATAGCTCAATCCGCCGTTTCGCGCCGGTCAGCATCGCGACCGCGCGCGAAAGATCCTCCTCGGGCATCGTCTCGCAGGTCGTCCGGAGCGCGTCTATAGTGTTGTCGCGCATCTTTCCCATGACGACAGATGGGCTGTCTCCGGGGCTGACATTGTCAAAGAGCGGCGCTCCGCCGTCCGAAAGACTCCGGGCGAGCGCGATCTTCAGCGCCGTGTAGCCGTCGTACCCGAGCCTCGCGGCGAAGTTCGCGACGCTCCCCTCGGAAACCCCGACCTCACCGGCGAGCGTGCGCATAGTCATACCGACCGTGCGCTGCGGCTCGCTCAGAATGAATCCGGCGATCCGCTTTTCACCGGCGGTCATCGACGCGAGACGTCGCTTTATCAGCGACAGCGTGTCCTGCCGTGTTTCGTCCATCAGATCACCTCCAGAAAAACATTATACCACAATGAAAGCCGCTTGTCAATAATTTTTACTCAATTATTTTGCGCAAACAGTGAGTAAAAAATATTTTCTCGTTTTTCGTAAAAATATTATTAACTATTCCGTGTACTCTTGCGCAAAATGACAAATTGTGCTATAATAATTGAGAGACTTATGATAAATGTCGGAGTGCGCCAAAAGCCATTCCGTTAAAGGGAGTAACATGGAAGAGAGCAATTTCACAAATATAACCTTCAACGACGTCGACGCCGAAAAGGCGTACAGCGCGGCAAACAAACTCACCGCCGAGATAGAGAAAGCCATCGTCGGAAAGCACCGCGAGGTTCTGCTGCTCGTGACGGCGCTGCTCGCTGGCGGACACGTGCTCATCGAGGACGTCCCGGGAGTCGGAAAGACGACGCTTGCCGCGGCGCTCGCTAAAGCCGCCGGACTCGATTTCCGCCGCGCGCAGTTCACCCCGGACGTCACCGCGTCGGATATAACCGGATTCAATATCTACAACCGCAAAACCGAGAGCTTCGACTTCACGTCGGGACTCGTCATGACGAACGTCCTGCTCGCCGACGAGATCAACCGCGCGTCGCCGAAGACCCAGTCCGCGCTCCTCGAGGCGATGCAGGAGTGCCGCGTCACGGTCGACGGCAAGACCTATGACCTACCCGAGCCCTTCATGGTCATCGCGACCCAGAACCCCTCGGGCTTCGTCGGAACCTACCCCCTCCCAGAGGCTCAGCTCGACCGCTTCTCATTGAAGCTCTCGATGGGCTACCCGACCCCCGACGAGGAAGTGAAAATAGTCGAGAGCCGCGGCGAATCAAGCCCGCTCGAGAGCATAAAGCCGGTCATCGGCGTCAAACTCGTCTGTTTCCTGCGCTCATTGACGAGCGACGTACATATCGACCACGCGCTGAACAAATATCTCGTCTCGCTGGTCTCGGCGACGCGGACTCACCGCTCGGTCGCGCTCGGAGCGAGCCCCAGAGCCTCGCTCGCTATAAAACGCCTGGCTCAGGCGTACGCCTTCATGCACAGCCGGAACTACGTCATCCCCGAGGACATCGCCGACATCTTCAAGGTCTCGACCACCCACCGCCTGCTGCTCACTCAGGAGGCGAAACTCACCGGCGTGACCGCGTCCGACGTCATAAACGACGTCCTGAAATCGACTCCCGTCCCGGTCAGGGGTGAGACCAGATGAACCTCCCCGCAAGAGCCGCGGGCTTCAGAAAAATCCGACGGAAAAGCAAACCGCGAAAGCCGCGCCGTTATTCCTTCGCGCTGACAAAGCGCGCGGCGATCCTCCCGATACTCATTATAGCCGCTCTGATCTTCGCGCAGTCGCTGAAGCTCCCGGTCTCACACATGACCTTCATCTTCACGCTGATACTGCCGCTGTTTCCGGTCATTCACCTCGCCGCGGCGGCGCTGTCGATACGCACGGCGGTCCGCCTTGGCGTCGACTCGGTCGAGAAGAACACGCCGTTTGATTTCGTCTCGCTGATCTCGAACAACTCGCTGATCCCCTTTCCTTTTGTCGAAGCCGAGCTGCTGCTCCCCGACAAAATGGGCGCGAAATGCGTGCCGCACACCACGGTCTTCACACTCGCCCCCCTCGACGGAGTCGAGATAAGAAAGAGCGCGGCGTTCGCCTTCCGCGGTGAATACGAGATCGGGCTCTCAAAAATTACTGTCCTCGACCCCTTCCGCGTGGCAAAGCTGACAATAGCCTGCGATCACACCGCGTCGATAGTCATCCTCCCGCGCCGCTTCGAGCTCCCGCCGAGGGAAAACGCCGCCGAGAGCGATCAGACGACCCGCACCGTGATGCGCGCCAAGGGAAGCGATGTCACCGAAGCCGCCGACATCCGCGCCTACATAGCCGGCGACGGACTCAAATCAATCCACTGGAAGCTCTCGTCAAAGACCGAGGATCTCCTCGTCAAGGATTATTCGCACAACATCGGCGACACAGTCAACATAATCTGCGACCTCGAACCGCATTTTGCCGACGGCACGTCGACCTTCGAGCCGATCGAGGGCTATGAGGAGGTCTATGACAATCTCTGCTCCGACCTCGCCGTCGAAAACTCGCTCGCGGCGGCACTGCGTGAGCTCCGCGCCGGGAACTCTGTCCGACTCCTCTGGCTTGCCGAGCGGGACAGTCTCGTCCCCTGCTCGTTCGACATCTATAATACCAACGATTTCGAGGCGGCGTTCAGGAGCATAGCGCGCGCGCCGGTCGTCAACACAAAAAACCAGGCGTCAAGGCTGACCTCGCTGATAACCGATCTGAACGGCTCGTCGCTCGTCATAGTCTCGACGAACCTCGGCACGGCGGCGGTCGACGAATATATGCGCATAGCCGCGCTGCGTGAGCTCGGCGCGAAGGGCGTCGAACTGGTCTACGCGACCGCGCCGTCATTCCGGAAGCCGGACGAGACCGCCGAAGCCGCCGAGTCAAAACAGCTCGCCGCGCTCTCAGGCTGCATGACGATAACAAGGAGGGTCTCGGATAAATGAACACCACAAGACCCGACACGGAGCTCATTCTCCCCGGAAAAGACCGCGCCGGAGACGGTTTCTGCGTACTCGGATATATCTGCCGCGCCGCGCTCGCCTTCTTCTGCGCGCTCGGATTCTCGCTCTTCACCGCCGACGCACTGATGTACGATTCGCTCCCTGACGGAACGCTCGAGCCCACCAAGATCATCGTGATAACTCTCGCCGCGACGATATTCTTCGCGGTGATGGGCATCTCAAAGCGGTGTTTTCTCATAACCGGCGGAGTCGGAATCGCGGCTCTGATCTTCGCGCTCTGGGGCAAGGATCACTTAGCCGAGCGCGCGTATTACTGCGTCCGCTCCCTGGCGAGCACCTTCTTCCATAAGCTCACCGTGATCGGATACGGCGGCATGACCGGCTACTACATAACAACCGCCGAGGAAGCCTCTATGCGCAGACTGCACACAAACACCTTTCTCAGCCTTGACACCGCGTTCACGGTGATCATGGTAGTCTACGCCGCGCTCTTCTGCGCCTGCCTTCTGAGGCGGGTTCACGTGATCCCGCTTGTCGCGGTCGGAAGCGCGGTCTGTACGATGTTCCTCTACTACGGCATGAACAGCGGAAACTCAGGCTTCGCGCTGATACTCGCCGGAATCTGCGGAATAATCGCGCTCGCCGGGTACGACCGGATATTCTCAGACCGAAAGACAGTCGCCGCGGCTTCGGGACTCTCCGAGCGACCGCGCGCTCACCGTACCGAGATTACGCGTGCCCGCCGTCAGAGCTCGTCGATGGGCGGTTTCATGGCGTTCGGAACAGCGCTGATCGCCGCGATCATCCTCGTCATACCGTCATGCATCAAGCATCGGATGAACGACATCCCGGTGATAGCCACCCCCGCGGCGAAGCTCGAGAACTACTTCATCTCGCTTGTAAACGGACAGAGTCCCGACTTCGGAAGCCTTCTGTTCTCCGGAGTCTCGGCGGTCGATAGACGAAGCACCGCGTTTGAGCGCCGAACCTACACCGGCGCGCACGTTTTCACGGTCAGCTCGGACATAAACCTCCCGGTCTATCTCAGGAACTGGGTCGGAACGACCTATTCCGGCGACACCTGGATCTCGCCGTCCTACGAGCAGATCGCCGCCTATAAGCAGCGGTTCAGCGAGGATTTCTCGCCCGAACGAATGACATCCGACCTTCTCTGGGCGATCGACGAGAATCTGACAGGAATAAAGAACGGACGCACCTACACGAGTCATTCCGACATCGGATACGTGACCGCGCGGATTGACATCCGCAAGTTCCGCCCGACCGCGAACCTGATCTTCTTCCCGTCATACAGCGACCAGCGTCTCGGACTGCTCGAATACGGCACTAAAGAACCGCTTGGCGGCGACTACGCGAACTACAGCGACGGAATATTCTCGTCGACGAGCTATGTTTTCCTCGACGAATACTCAACGGTCGCGAACCTGCCTCTGCTGCGCGACCCGGATTTCGCTCAGAATCTGTCGTCGCTGACGCGCGCGTTCTACCGCCAGGCGTCTGACCTGCTCAGGATAATTAACGAAGCTGGCGGCGTGAACGCGACCGACGAAGCGCTCGCCGCGGTATATGAAAAAAACCGCGTCCGCATCGGTCACGACACCAATGATACAAACGCGTATGACATCGAACTCGACCCGAACAACCTCGCGAACCGCTATGTCTACGAGATGGACGATCACGAGCGCCACCGCCTGCTGACGCTTATCACCGACATAAACAATTACAACGATTACATCTACGAGACATATCTCGCGGGCTGTGAGAACTTCGAGGAGTTTGAGACGCTCGCCCGCTCAATAATCTTCAGCGACATGCCGACCTACCAGGATATGGACGCCTACCGCGCTCAGAACCTCAAGGTGAGAAAGATAATCGACTACCTCTCAAAGAACATGACCTACACGCTCTCGCCGAAGGAGCCAGACCCCAAACGCCCGTATGTCAACGCCGCCGAGACCTTCCTTTTCGACACGAATGAAGGATATTGCGTGCAGTTCGCGACCTCGGCTGTTATGCTTCTGCGGGCGCTTGGCATCCCGGCGCGCTACGCTGAGGGCTATATCGCCGATAATTTTGAGCGTACGCGCGGTGAAGACCCGGTCGCGCGCTATTCGTCGAATGTACTCGACAACAACGCCCACGCCTGGATTGAGGTCTATTATGACATGTACGGCTGGGTAGTGTACGAGGCGACGACACCCTACATGTCCGACATGTATGACGGCTATGTTCCGCCGACAGTCTCGACCAGTACGGGTGCCGACACGACCATACCCGATGAAACCGAACCGGTCGGGAAGGATACGACTGAACCGGTCAGCACCGGCGGCACAACGCCGCAGAAACCTGTGAAGAAATCGCTCCCGGCGGGTGTCGTCATAACGGCGATAGTCATAGCCATTATCGCTGTCATAATCATCTGCCTGAGAGCCCGTGCCGACCGTGCCGGAAAGCGCTTCAGAAAACTCGTGACCGACTCGGCGGGCTCGTCCGAAGCCGCGCGCGAACTCAACGCCATCCTCTACCGACTGCTGAAGCTCTGCGGACTCGTACCGCTGGCGGGCGAACAGACCGCCGACTTCGCCGCAAGAGTCGACTCAATCCTCGGCAATATCTCACCCGAGAAATTTTCGAAAGTCGCGAGAGCCGTTGAGAAGATCGAGTTCGCGCCATCGCACAGCGCCGCCGACACAAAGCTCGCCGCCGATTACTGCGCGTTCTTACGCTCATATCTCCTCCGCGCCGACGCAATATACACAAGGCTGTGGAGAAAATACATCCTGGCGCTCTGAATCCGCGCGATTCGTAAGAACCATCGCGTCCGTCTCTTTTTGAGCGCTCATCGCGCTCAAAAAGACGCTTGCGGCAAGCCGCAACCGTAACGGTCGGCTTCGCCGACCGGACCCGCGACCGCTGCGCGGCCGCGGGTCGCAGGCGGGGACTCACATCCCCGTCCGCCTCGCAGGGCGAGGCGGATGCCGCTGACGCGCCACCTGCGTTTTCTCTCCAACCACACTATATCCTCAAAAGGACACCCAAATGAACGAAAACCTCACACGCGAGCTCAACGGCGCGGCACTCGCCTACCTCGGCGACGCCTCGCTCGAACTCCTCACCCGCCGCTTTCTTCTCAGCCTCGGTCTGACCGGCAGCGGAAAACTCAACCACTTAGCCCTCAATTTCGTCAAAGCGACCGCTCAGTCAAAAGCCGTCGATAAACTCCTCCCGCACCTCACCGAGGAGGAAGAATACGCCTATAAACGCGGCCGCAACGCGAGCGGAATCTCCGCCCCCAAAAGCGCTTCCGCCCTCGATTACCGCCGCGCTACCGGACTCGAAGCCGTCTTCGGCTGGCTCGATATTAAAAATCAACCCGACCGCGCCGCCGAACTCTTTGACCTCGCCTACGCCAACGTCATCTCCGAAATGAGATCAAACCTGAAAGGAACTCCACCATGCCAAAAGTAATGTCAGTCTTCGGTACAAGACCCGAAGCCATCAAAATGTGCCCACTCGTCAAGGCTCTCGAAAAAGCCGACGGCATCGAAAGCGTCGTCTGCGTCACCGCTCAGCACCGCGAAATGCTCGACAGCGCCCTCGCTTATTTCGACGTGAAACCCAACTATGACCTCAATATCATGAAACGCAGTCAGACTCTCTCCTCAATCACCGCCGACGTCATCATGGGTCTCGAACCCGTCCTCGCTGAATCAATGCCCGATCTCGTCCTCGTACACGGCGACACAACCACAAGCTTCGCCGCCGCCCTCGCCGCTTTCTACGCGAAAATCCCGGTCGGTCACGTCG
>CAKSOR010000101.1 GCA_934477985.1 uncultured Eubacteriales bacterium | reverse complement strand
CTTCCGGACGGAGTCTTTCTATCGCACTTTTTCGGGATCGACCCGGCGACCTATGAGCGTCAGGGGCTGTTCTGCGACCTGTACGCGCTGATGGAGGAAGCCGGATTCGACAGGAATAACCTGCTTGAGTGCCAGACAGAATCCTTCACAACGAAAAACACCCGCACCGGAAAAGCTTACCTGCCCTACATCGCGCTCGGCGCGGGGATAAAGACGATAGTCAGCGAGCGCGCCGACTTTGACGGCAGACTGACGCTTGAGATGATACTCGACAAAATCGAAGCCGGCGAGATGCCTTACCAGCCGTTTGGCGGGTCGAAGAGCTTCGGAAAAAACGCGCTTGTGAACACGGTACTTTACCACGACCTCGACGAATTCCTCGACGGCGGGTTCGATTCGGAGCTGTTCAGGCGGTTTGTCAGCGTCTGGCGCGGGATGAGCGGGCTTGAGGGCGAGACGACCTGCTATGAACGGAATTTCGGGCAGCTCGGTTCGGTGTGGAACGGACTGCTCAGCCTGAAAAAGGATTTCAGGGACTACAGCATCGCGGGCTATCCCGGAAACGGCGTCAGTCTCGAGGTCAACGAGTATTTCGGCATAACCGAGAAGTCGGCGCACAAGTCCGAGATGTTCGGATTTCTCGCGAGATTCCTGACAGACGAGTCGGCGGTGAGACGTTTGCGGAACACGATTCCGGTGCTCACTAAGAGCGGTCTCGACGCGGCGATTGACAGGCTCGACAAATATCACGCGGTCGCGGGCAGGAGCTCGTGGTCTTCGGCGACGCCGTTCAGCGAAGAGGAAAAAAAGAATATCGAAAAGCAGGGAAGCGCGCTTTTCGTCGAGCTCGACGAGGAGTTCATCGCCGGGATAAAGCAGCTTATCGGCTCGGCAAGAGCTGAGAGCGCGCAAAAAAGCGACATAATGAACATCATCCGCGAGGAGCTTGGCGCGGAGCATCAGAGCGTCGACGAGGTCTGCGCGTTTATAGACAACCGGGTCGGGACGATGGTCAGCGAGAGAAAATAAAGTAAGGCACACGGCAAAAACGCCGTGTGCCTTTGCATGCTGAAACCCGTGTGCCATTGCGTCCGGAAGTTTCCCGCGTGCCTTTTGGTTACTTATTATTCTCAATGAACCTGTCGACCACAAGCTGTCTGAAGCCGGGCGTCAGCGACGCGAAGTAAGCCGTGAAGCCGGTCACTCTGACCACGAGATCGGGGTAGAGATCCGGATTCTCGTTCGCCGCCAGAAGCTTCTCGCCGTCGAGGATGTTGATGTTGATGAGCGTTCCGCCCGACGCGAAATGCCCCTTGATCAGCCCGACGATGTTTCCGACCGCGTCGTCGTCCTTCGTGAAGTTCGGGTCGAACTCAAGCTGCAACGGCGCGGTGTTTCCAAAGCCCGGCTGAACCGACGCGATGCCCTCAGACTGAGCCGTGACCGCGCCGTCCTTCCGGAAGCCGGGTTCGGGGTTCGCGCCGTGCGAGATCGGCTCACCGGCTCTGCGTCCGTTCGGAGTCGCGCCGACCGTCTTTCCGTACTCTATCGACCTTGCCCACGAGAACCAGCCCGGGATGAAGCGCCGTCCGTACGGCATCTTCTGCGCTCTCACTATTCTTGTAAAGCTCTCGGTGAGCTTCTTTGCCCACTCGTCCGAGACGGTGCCGCCCTGGCAGTATCTCGGCGCGGACTTCATTATCGCGCGGATTCGCTCGTCGCTGAAATTATTCCCGAGCGCGTCAAAGAGCTCGCTCCAGCTCACAAGCTTCTCGTTCACAACGCGTGTCTCAATAGCTCCGAGCGAGTCGGCGACTATCGCGAGTCCCGCGCCGTCACAGCCTACCGTATAGAGGTCAGCGACTCTCGAAGCGTCCTCGCCGTTCTCGATCGCGCCTTTGAACATCAGGTTCATTATGAGCTCGGGAGTTACCTCGGCGATGTGGTCAAGGTGCAGATTCACGCCCGCCGCGGTGACCTCGACCGCCTTTGTAAGGTGCTTTTCATAGAGCGAAATCAGCTTGTCAAGACTCGGCTCGGGGTCGTTTTTCAGCTCGCTCAGCGCGACCTCGAAGACCTTCGCGATGTTTATCTTGACCGTGTCGTTCATCGGGAACTCGCGCCCGGGGACGCACATCCAGTTGCAGCCAACCGCGATCCGCTGTCTTGCCGTCGCCTTGTCGACGCCGTTTTTCATGTAGCCCTCGCAGAGATTTTTGTCCGAGCAGAAGCGCGGATAGCCGTTTTTCTTGTCGAGGAGTATCTTCACGGCGTGCTCCAAGAACCTCGGGTCGCAGTTATCGTGCACCCTGACGGTCAGGTTGCAAGAGATGTCGATGTCAGCCGCCGCGTCTAAAATCAGCCAGGAGAGGCGGTTTGTGATGTCGCGGTCGTTCTCGTCGACGCCCGAGATCTGATAGTAGTGCGGGTCGATTAAAAGCAGGTCGGAGATCAGGAATTTCGCGGTCTCGTCGTCCAGAACTCCCGCGTCGGAGTCATTTTTATGGAACGGATATAACAGCGTGTCGAGCTGGAAGCCCGCGCCGTCGCGGGTGTAGATCCGCGCGAAGCAGTTGAAGAACGCGACGAACTGGCACGCCTCACGGAAGGTTTTCGGAGCGCTCACGAGCAGGTTTTCGCAGGCTGTCTTCATCTCCTCAAGCGTCTTTTTTATCTCGGGGCGGGACTCGACCGCGAGAAGCTCGTCAATCTTCGTTATGTGGCGTTCAATAAATCTGAACATCGCGCGGACGCACTTCTCCTCGGCGTCGTAGAACTCGAACTTATCGCGGTTTTTGTCGCGGTAATGCTCGATTTTCTCAAGCATTCCGGGGAAGCCGAGCTCAAGTCCTATCGAGTAGTCGCAGGCGAAATGCGC
Organism: uncultured Eubacteriales bacterium; assembly: GCA_934477985.1. Classification (GTDB taxonomy): domain Bacteria; phylum Bacillota; class Clostridia; order Oscillospirales; family CAG-272; genus Flemingiibacterium. The sequence continues at coordinate 5,379 of CAKSOR010000101.1, read as the reverse complement.
GTCTCCGTCGATTCCGGTCGAGATGTTGTAGAGCTTCTGCAAGGGCTTCAATTCGTCGTATGGGAAGTGCTTCTCATCCCAGCGCTTCGACCAGAGAGTTGTCGCGCCGTTCGCGACGAAATTGCGGAGCTTCGGGTTCTTCTTCATCCAGTCGGGCATGTAGTGCACGTCGCCGCGGTAGTTGACTAGCATGTCGCGCCAGCGCCCGCAGAGCATCTCCATCGGGTCGACATAGGCGGGATGCGCGTCGAGCACGCGGACGAAGTTCTCAGCCATCGCGGTGCAGCCGTAGAAGCTGCCGTTCTCACTGTTGTAGTAGGGCATGACCTCGTAGCCCTCGGGCAGCGGAACTGTTCCGAAGTCGTCAAGGTCGGTGCAGCCGTTCTGCGCACGCTTTTCGAGCGTGTGTTTTATTTTTGTATCGCGCATAGAGCGCAGTCTGTCAGCGTATGAAAGCATACTTGTCAAGTTCCTCCATCATTCTTCCGGACGGTATCTCAAACCGTGTCTGGGTCTTGCCGAGCGCCTCTGCCTTCGACGTCCCGAGCGGGTGGTAGGGCAGGAGTTCATACCGCCTGACCGCCGGGATTTTTCGCAGAAACCCGGCTATTTCGGGTATCTCTGAGTCGTTCACGCCCGGGATGACCGGAGTCCGGGCAATCAGCGGGATTCCGAGCGCGGCGCATTTTTTAATGTTGTCGAGTATCGGCTCAAGCGGGACTCCGGTGAATTTCCTGTGCTTTTCGGGGTCGATGAGCTTCAGGTCGAACATTATGAGATCGAACGACCGCAACGTCTCCTCGTCCCAGAGAAATAGCGAGGTCTCGACCGCCGGAGAGACGCCGCTTGCCCTCGCGGCTTTGGCGAGCTCTCTCGTGAAATCAGCGTGCAGAAGCGGTTCGCCGCCCGAGATCGTCAGTCCGCCGTCTTTACCGTAGTAATTCTTATCGCGGAGCACCTCGGCGAGCACCTCGTTTACGCTCATCTCCCGCCCGCAGGTAACGCGCGCGCCCGAATAGCAGCCCTTCGCGCACTGACCGCAGTGAACGCATTTGTCGGGGTAGAAGAGCACCTCGGGCTTCGGGTCGATGCACTCGGGGTTGTGACACCACTCGCAGCGCAGCGGACAGCCCTTCAGGAAGACGACCGTCCGCATTCCCGGACCGTCGTGCGGCGATGAGCGCTCGATGTCGGCGACCACAGCGGTGAGCGCGGAATTGTTCGGCTCGCTCAAAGCGCTTCCTCCCGGCGGGTCTTGTTCGATCTGACCGCCGCGTCGAGCATGCGCATGACGTCGAGGTTGAAGCCGAGAGTCAGCGTCTCAAAGAGCGGCGCGCCCTTTCTGTGAGCCGCGATGTGCCATGGCATGTTCTTCATCGACTCGGGCACTTCAATATTCGGAAGCTCTAATTTTGTCCCGGCAAAATCATAGGCTTCGATATGTTGTCCGGCGTCAGCGCCGCCCGCGCAGACTATCGCGCCCTCTGAGCAGAGAAGCTGCGGTCCGGCGGGGACGATGACGCGCGGGATAGTCCAGCTGCCCTCGGCTGTCGACATCTTGTCTTTGAAGCGGAAGATCGCCGCGGTGTTGTCCTCGCAGTCGGCGTAGGGGGTCGCTAAATTCAGCCCGAACGCCGAGACTCCCTCGGGCATTCCGAGAAGCCAGCGGGTGAAATAGCAGCCGTAGCAGAGGATATCGAGGAAAGCTCCGCCGCCGCAGTCTGACTTGTACCACCAGATGCGCGAGCGCTCTTCGTCGGTCATCTCCTCGGCGGTCGCCGAGACTCCGCGGTGCTTCGCGCCCTTGCCGAGCGGTCCGGTGTGACCGTTTATGTAGCGGAGCTTGACCGGCTCGCCGCAGAGACGCTTGTCCTCGGCGGCTTTGAGCTCGTGCAGGTAGGGACGCCACGCGACCGGCCAGTTGACCGCGACCTCGATACCGTATTTCTCCGGCAGCGCGGCGATTTCCTCAGCGCCTCTGAGATCAGCCGCCATCGGCTTTTCGACGACGATGTTGACGTGACGCTTAGCGCACTCAAGCGCGACCTCGGGCTTTCTGTAGTTCTCGCAGAGAATATAGGCGTAGTCGGGGTGAAGCTCGTCGAGCATCTTCTTGTAGTCGTCATAGACCGGGGCTTTCGAGAGGGTGGCGACATTCTTTAAGTTCCAGGCGCGGGTGTAGCGCTTTTCGGTGTTTTCGGGAGTCTTCGCGGGCAGGTCGGCGATGCCGATAAGCGTCGTCTCGGGCTGACCCTCGATGTAGAGGGCGACCTCGTTGACGTGCATGTGCGCGAATCCGATAATTACAGTAGTGATCATTTTTTCTCCTCCAAAGAATTGGTAATCTAATTATACCACGCCGACGCCGAAATTGAAATGGACAAATTTCTCATCTTTGTGCACGAAATTAACATCTGAGGACAGTATAGCATAAACGAGCGGCTTTTGCAATGAAGAAAATGACTTTTTATTTGTACGATTCGATACGCCGGCTGAAAGGCGCGCTGACCGCGGGCGGGGCTTCGGCATAAGCTGTATCGGGAGGGAGACAAATGAAAAGTACAATATCACTGCCGTCGGTGACCTTCGCGATGAAGGCGCAGGATAAGCTCCGCGAGAACGGCATAGAGAGCGCCACGGTGCGGTTAAGACCCGGGCAGTCGCCGCGCGGCTGCGGCTGGGGGCTCGAGCTCGACGCCCTGTACCTCGAGCGGGCAGACAAACTGCTGACACTGGCGGCGATTCAGCACGGAGTATTGAGAGGTGGAACATGATTTATCTTGACAGCGCGGCGACGAGCTATCCGAAGCCCGAAGCCGTCATAGAGCGCGTGACCTGCGCACTGCGCGAGTTCGGAAGTCCGGGAAGGTCGTCGCACAGGCTTTCGATGATAGCCGACCGGGAGGTCTTCGCCTGCCGGGTCGCGGCGGCTGAGATGTTCGGCACGACGCCCGAGCGGGTGGTCTTCACGCAGAACACGACGATGGCGCTGAACATGGCGATGAGAACCGCGTACCGTTCGGGCGGGATAGTGATTTCAGACCTCGAACACAATTCGGTCAGGCGTCCGGCGCTCGCGCTGACCGACGACGTGCGGATTTTCGATTCGCACATTGAGCTTTCAGACGGGCGGACTGAGGCGGTTCTCGCCTCGGTTGAGAAAAAATGCCGCGGCGCGAAGCTGCTTGTCTCGACGGCTGCGTCGAATATCTGCGGAGCAACTCTGCCGATAGCGGCGATCGGGAAATTCTGTCGTGAGCGGGGGATAACCTTCATTGTCGACGGCGCGCAGGCGGGCGGAATACACGAGATTGACATGCGGCGCGACCATATCGACATTCTCTGCCTTCCGGGGCACAAGGGACTCTATGGACCGGGCGGGACGGGAATGATGCTGCTTTCGGAGAACATTGAGCTTCCGCCATTCATGTACGGCGGGAGCGGAGTCGATTCGCTCTCGACCGGAATGCCCGACCTTCCGCCTGAGAGATTCGAGGCGGGGACGCTCGCCGCGGCGTCGATAGCGGGGCTCAGAGCGGGCATAGAGTTCGTCCGGGACATCGGTGTACAGGAAATCAGAAAGCGCGAGGAAGTGCTCGCGAATCGCTTCAGGGCGGGACTTTCGGTTCTGCCGCGGATAAAGCTGATAGCGCCGGAGACAGGCGGGACGATAGTTCTGTTTTCGCACCGGACGCTCGACCCTGAGGAGACCGCGCGGGAGCTCGACTCGCATGGAATATGCGTCAGAGCGGGCTATCACTGCGCGCCGCTCGCGCACCAGAGGCTCTCGACCGGGATCGGCGGCGCTGTGCGCGCCAGCTTTTCGGTCTTCAACACCGAAAAAGAGGTTGACGAGGCACTCGGAATTATCCGACAGATATAGGATAAGCTGGATTATTGGAGTTTTCACGCGAAAAAGGCTTGAATTTATGGACTTTTTGCGTGAAAACAACCTTAAATCAGCTTTTCCTATTAAAAACTGCCGCCCACGTTCTGTGAGCGGCAGAATATCCGATTATTCCCGGACGAGTCTTGCGACCGCAAGCCCGCAGGGCTCGACGGCTTTGAAGTCGCCGTATATGGGTTCGAGCTTCCAGCCCTTGGCGATGGTCGGTTCAGCGTCCCTTACCTCGTTTATGTAGTTGACCGCGACGGCGTAATAATCGTCTCCGTCGGGATGAAGCGTCAGCGAGACATCAGGCTCGTCGCAGCGCATCGGCTTTCCGGCGAGGATTTCCTTCGCGGCCTCGGCATAGATTACCGGATAATCGGGCATATTATCCTCATAAGCTCCCTGACGGCGCCAGACTACCGTCTCGAGCGGGAAGGCGAGGATATACACTTCGCCCTTGCCGAGTCTGTTCTTCGAGAAGACAGCGTTTCCGGTCGAGTCGGACGCGATGACCTCGGCGGTGAGCGGCTTCAGAGCGAATTTCTTTCCGTAGTCGAAGGGAATCTTCTTTCCGGCGACCTCGATTGAGTCGTGACCGCCCTGCGACATTCCGAATGAGCGGAGTCCGGTGACCTTCTCGAACTCGCAGAGAAGTCCGGAGTTCACCGTGATAAGCAGCTTCGCGCCCTTTTCGACGCGTCCGAGCAGAGTGTCGTAAGCCTCCTTATAGAGCGATGCCCAGCCCGTGACCGAGGGGAGAATATAGATCGGCGCTTCGGGAATCTCGTGGTAGCAGCTCGCGATTACCGGCGTGAGTCCGGCGCGTTTTGCGAGAATGAAGGAGGTCGCGGCGGTCTGCCACTGATCCTGACCGCGGGAGAGGACGATTACCGAGTCATTCTGGCGCTTCGGAAGGTCGGGGAGCTTGTCGAGAAGTCCGGCAAGCCGCTTCATCTCGACGCCGACCGGCTTAGGCTTGCGGTCAAGGTCGAGCATTCCGAGCTCGCGCTCTATCATCGACCAGCTGTAGGGCGGGTTTCCCAGTCTCAGATGCTCGTGCGAGCACCACCAGAAATAGCCCTTGTAGCCGTTCGCGTAGGACGAGCAGACGTTGACCCGGAGGAACATCGAAGCGCCGACGCGGTTTATCAGCATGTCGCTGAACGTGCCCTGCTCCTGAATCATGACTTCTCTTCCGGAGAGTCCGGCGTAATACTCGCACTGCGCGGTCGGGATCATCGTCGTGCGCGGGCGGTCAGCGGGGTCGACGTCTCCGCCGACTGTCGGCGAGGGGTAGGGATGCGGCGTGAGCAGGTCGCAGAGCAGCCCCTGATCGTAGATCGACCAGGGCTGATTCTCCTCGAAGCCGAGGGCGTGCATGCCTGACGAGATTTTGCGCGTCCTGTCCGACGCTAAGATCGCGTTGCGTATCGTGGCGGTCCAGAGGTATGACTGCGCGGGTGTGTTCGCCTGACCTAAGCAGTTGC
>CAKSOR010000100.1 GCA_934477985.1 uncultured Eubacteriales bacterium | reverse complement strand
TCCGGAAGCCGAATGTCGTTTTATATGTGTCGACAACCTTTCCGTTTCTGATAACCTCGGTGAAGAGCGTGTAGAGCACCGGCGAGTCGATGTCCCAGAGCTCAGGATTCCCGAATGGCTCGGAGACGCTGACATCCTGAAGCGTCCGCGCCGCTGTCTTTCCGGTCGCATCGAAGACCGCGCGTTCGGTGTTATTCTTGTCGACAATATGGTGTACAAGCTTCACTTCGGCGTCCTCGTAGTCATCGTTGCGCACGGTCGTTGTGACATCGAGCCGCCACCTGCCGTTCTCACAGACCGGGTTGACATAGTCTCCGTAAAGGTCGACGCAGACCTTGTCGGTGACGATCATCTTCACATGGCGGTAGATTCCCGCGCCGCGATACCACCAACCCTCGATAAGGCTCATGTCGATGTACACCGCGACGACGTTCTCGCGGTCGAAATAAACGTAATCTGTGATATCAGCCTCGACCGGCGTGTAGGCGCAATGATTGTATCTGATCAGACAGCCGTTCAGATAGATCGTGCTGTTGCCGCTTATCGCGTCGAAGAGCAGAGTTATCCGCTTGCCGCGCATGTCCTCGGTGACCCTGAAGTGCTTTCTGTACCAGGCGTTGTGGCAGTTCACAAATCCGGTCGGCGCTCCGCGGTCGCGGTCGGGAGTCTGGGTGATTATGTAATCGTGCGGAAGCGTGACATTCTTCCATTTCTCGTTCGGTATTTCGCCGTCGAAATTCCAGGAATTCTCGGTGTCGAAGTGCTTGTAAGCGCCCGGACCGCATTTGACGCGCTCTGTCTTCGCGCTGACGTACATCGCGCCGTAGCCGTCCGGCTGGACAGACTCGCCCGGGACTTCGGCGTGGTACCGCCAATCATTGTCAAAGGAAAGTATCTTTCGCATGGCTGCTCCTTAGGAAATTTGTTCTGTACCATTATAACACGCGGCGGTGGGTTTGTCAAGCAGATCCGAGAAACACGCTTTGATTTGACTTGTATGTTTAATTCAGACTGATTCCGGAACGAACCGCTCGTCATGGCGATCCTCGCGGCGTAGGTGTATTAGTCGTCTCCGCAGCCATGCAAGACGATTATGTCGTCTGTGTAGCGTTTCACCATCCAGGCGAGCCCCCTGGCTGTTGTCTTTATAGCTGCGTAACCGGAAATACTGCCTGCCGCCGAACAGCCCGAGGTCGAAGACGATATTATAAGACGCGCCGCAGTAGATGTTGTCATTCTCGGGAATGATCGAGGAGACGTATTCGGTTTTCCCTGTGCAGAGTAAGAAGATGAAGTTGTCGGCGCTTGCAGACAGGCTGTCTCCAATCCGCCAGGCTTTCAGGCATCCGGTAATCCCGGCTTCGCTGAATGTCGGAAATTTGTCACGCGGCGCGTGACAAGGCGCGCGAATAATCTTCACGTTCTCTGTCAAGAATCTGTGGAGAAGCTGATTTATTCGGCTCATCCTTAACTAGACTTGTTTGATAACCCGACCTCAGCGTATCAAATTGGCAACGCAAGTCGGCAATTTGATTGACATGTTGGGAGGGTTACCGAACATGTCTATTGAAAACTCAGGAGGTTTTGAAATGGAAGAACAAATGTTCTGCTTTCAGTGCGAGCAGACGGCTGGCTGCTCGGGCTGCACAGGAAAAGCCGGCGTCTGTGGAAAGAGCGCCGCGACCGCCAATCTTCAGGACGAACTCACCGGCGCACTCATCGGTCTCGCCAGAGCACAGAAGAAAGGCTCGCTCAGGTCGGAGACCCGCCGGACGCTCATCGAGGGCTTGTTCACGACGCTGACGAACGTCAATTTCAGCGACGACTCGATACGCCTGATGCTTGAGCGCGTGCGTGCCGAGCGCGACGGCTCGACAAACCGCGGAAACGCTGGCGATTACGACATGAAAAAGCTCTGGAACGCCGACGAGGATGTCCGCAGTCTCAAGTCCCTGATTCTCTTCGGAATCCGCGGAATCGCCGCCTACGCGCATCACGCGCTGGTGCTCGGCTACACCGACGACGAGGTCGACCGCTTCCTTCTGAAGGCGCTGACAGCGCTCGGCGAGGAATGGGGAATGGACGAGCTTCTGTCGATCGTCATGGAGGTCGGTGAGAAGAACTACAAATGTCTCGAACTCCTCGACCGCGCGAACACCGAGACCTACGGAATCCCGACTCCGACCGAAGTTCCGCTGACGGTCGAAAAAGGTCCGTTCATCGTTGTCTCGGGGCACGATCTTCACGACCTGAAGCTGCTTCTCGAGCAGACCGATGGGAAGGGGGTCAACATTTACACGCACGGCGAGATGCTCCCCGCGCATGGCTATCCGGAACTGAAGAAATACCCGCAGCTGAAGGGCAATTTCGGAACGGCTTGGCAGAATCAGCAGAAGGAGTTCGAGGATATTCCCGCGCCGATTCTCTTCACGACGAACTGCCTGATGCCGCCGAGAAAGAGCTATTCCGACCGGGTATTCACAACATCTGTGGTCGCTTATCCCGAGCTCGTCCACATTGGCGACGACAAGGATTTCAGCCTGCTTATTGAAAAGGCGCTCGAGCTCGGCGGATACCCTGAGGACAGGGAATTCACCGGAATCAACGGCGGACACAGCGTGATGACCGGCTTCTCGAACGGAACGGTGCTCAGCCTCGCGGACAAAGTCGTCGACGCCGTGAAGTCCGGCAAAGTGCGGCACTTCTTCCTGGTCGGCGGATGCGACGGTGCGCGCCCGGGACGCAACTACTACACTGAGTTCGTGAAGCTGACCCCGCCCGACACAATCGTGCTGACGCTCGCCTGCGGAAAGTACCGCTTCAACGATCTCGATCTCGGAACGGTCGCCGGACTGCCGCGGATAATGGACATCGGACAGTGCAACGACGCTTACGGCGCGATAAGGATTGCGCTCGCGCTCGCACAGACGTTCGGTTGCAGCGTAAACGAGCTGCCGCTTTCGATGGTGCTGTCGTGGTATGAGCAGAAAGCGGTCGGAATCCTTCTGACGCTCCTCTGGCTCGGGATAAAGAACATCCGCTTAGGACCGACTCTTCCGGCGTTCATCTCTCCAAATGTTCTGAACTATCTTGTGGAAAACTTCGGAATCGCGTCGATCACAACGCCTGAGGAGGATCTGAAGGCTCTTCTGAAATAAAAGACTGCGGTCGGAGCTCCGAAATGAGTTCCGACCGCGTTTTTTGTGTTTCAGTCTGACGGTCAGTCAGCCGTTTTTGTAAGGCTTATGAATCTCACGACCATCGCGGCGCACTCGGCACGGGTCGCGTTCCCAAGCGGGTCGAGGGCAGTCGACGAGCGACCGTTCATGATGCCGTTTCCGACCGCGAGAGCAATCGCGTCATATGCCCAGGAGCTTATCTTTCCGTTGTCCGCGTAACCGCTGAGGTCGGCTTTTTCGCCGAGCTTGACGCCGGTCTTTTCAGCGTAGCGGATGAGCATGACAGCGAGCTGCTCACGTGTGATCTCGGCGTCGGGCGAGAAGGTCGTCGCGCTTGTGCCGTTGACGATGCCGTTCTCGTAGCACCACGCTACCGCTTCCGCGTACCATTCGGCGTTCAGATCCGTGAAGGGAGTCGCTCCGGCTTTCTGAGAACCGGCGAGTCTCCAGAGGATTGTCGCGAACATAGCGCGGGTCAGCGTCATGTCGGGCGCAAAGATGTCTGTGCTGATTCCGTTCATGAGTCCGAGCTCATACATCCTTCTTATGTTGTCATAGCTCCAGTGACCGTCGATATCGGTGAAGGGAAGCGCCGCAGGCTCTGACGGCTCGGTTTTACCGTCGTCCTTCTTGCTCTCGTCCTCATCGTCATCCATGTCGTCCGGAAGCTCCTGCTTGTAATTGTCGACATAGCTCCATATGACTGAATCACCGTCCGAGAGGGTGTAATCAGTGAGCGAGAGGTCAGGATATACGCCGTTTACCGAGTATACCCAGCCTGAACCGCTTCCGTTGTCAAACTCGCCGAGCCAGAAGCCGCCGAAGCTGTCAGGCGCTTTTATCGCCGAGACGTATCCGCCCGAAGCGCCTTCGGAATCGAGTCCGTTATCTGAGAGCGCACGGGTGAAGAGGTCGTAAACGGTCGAGTCGGGCTTCAGACGATAGCCGGTCTCGGGTATCCAGATCTCGTAGGATTCGTGTCCGCCCTCGCCGTGCAGGCTGTCGCCGATCAGCATGAAGGTGACCGAGATCAGCGTGGATTCCTTGGAGTTCAGCGTCTTGATCGTCTTGTCGAGCGCCGATGAAGCGTCGTCGGAGCAGGTCGCGGAGTTGATCTCATAGAGACCGTCGTGATATGCCTTTTCGAGCTCCTTCCAGAATTTCGTGGTGTAATCGCCCGAGTCGAGCGCCTCAAAAGCCTTGTTGAGAGTTCTTATACAGGACTTCTTGTATTCGTCAAGGAGCCGGTCGAACTCAGCTGTCTTTTCGGTGAAGTCAGAGTAGTTCGTGACGAGCGCCTTGTCGCTTTCCGAAAGCTCGCTGTAGAGCGACTTTATCGCGTTGATACTGTTCAGGGTATCGCGCGAGCAGTTATTAACGGTCAGTGAGTCGATAAGGCTTACGAGCGTGCCGACCTCAGCCGACGGGATGAGAACCTCGGTTCCGCTCATGTCATAGAGGTCAGACTTGCCATCGAGGAATCTCGCGTAAGCGGTCAGCGCGTAAGCCGCCTGCTCGGTCGAGAGCTCGCTCGCGGAGGCAGAGGTATTTGTGTGTCTGAACATTCCGGATTCGTCCGCGTAATTGACAAGCGAGGTGACGAGTCCCTTGAATCTCGTGTCGGTTTCGGGATTGACACCGAGCGAGGTGAGCGCGACGATGACCTGCGAATCCGATTCGGATGTGCCGAAGCCGTTCGAATACTTCGATGCGAGCCAGTTGAGCGCCTTGTCGACGACCGACTTGACGTCGGCGCGGTCGTAGTAATTCGAGAGCGCGGTCACAACCATCGCGGTGGTGTCGAGATCCTCACCGGGGTTCTTGTCGTTTATGTACCACGCGCCGCTCTCAAGCTGGTTTGCGAGGATGAGCGAGATGACGTCCTCGCGCGCGGTGTCGAACTCGTCGCCGTAAGGCTTGGTGTTGAGCGCGATCAGCGAGAAGGCGAGGGAAGTGTTGCCGCTTATCTCTGCGAGGTACTTGCTGTCACGCTTTTCGAGCAGCTTCTGGACGAGGTTGGTGTCGGTGAAGTCGGTCGCGTCAACACCGAGCGAGGTAAGCGCGATTACCGCGCGCTGGAAGTCGTTTGGCGCGAACCCGGTGAGGTCAGCCGCCTTGAGCGCGTTGGTGTATCTGAGATACCACGCCGGGGCTTTAACCTCAGAGCGGGCGAGCGCGAGGACCGCCCATTCGCCGTACATGCTTCCGGGCTTGGGATCGACGCTGTTCTTCAGATAGTTCAGAACGTTCTCATATGCTTCGTGCCAGTCGCTTTCGGGTTCGTCCTTCGCGAGGACAGTCAGGTCGATCGTGACGATCTGTCTGTTCAGCTGAGCGAATCTCGCGTCGTCCGGATAGAGTCCGGCGTAGCGCGCGAACTTCTGGCTCGACAGGCAGGCGGTGATTGTAACGGTGGTGCGCTCATCCGGGCGGGTCACGAGCAGATTCTCATGCGCGATGACCTTCGGCACGGAGGAGTGGAAGAGATTGTAGCTCTCGTCGTAGCCTTCCTTCGGAATGTCGACCGGCTTGATGCCCTTGCCGGTATCGTCCGCGTAGTTGTAGACGAAGACGAGTTCGCCGTCAGTACCGCGGTAAACCTCGCGGAAGGCGTGGAGGTTTCCGGTGATGCGGTCGGAGCGCTTGTTCGAATTCTTTATCCCGTCGAAGAAGTGTACCTTGACGTCGTTCATAAGAGCGAGCTCATCGTTTATCTCGCTGTCGGTGAGCGCCTTTACCTTGATCGTGCCGAGAACCTTGCTCTTCGACGCGCCGGTCTTCTTATGCTTTATCGTCAGAGTGAGCTCGACTTCCTCATCAGATTCGCCGGGGAGCGGACGATTCACACAGAGGTGATAGCCCTCGACGGTCGAGCGTCCGGTGACGGTCGTCGAGACTTCGTAATACTTGCCGTCGATGCCGAGCTTGCGCGCGGTCGGAAGCTGAACGTCGTTTGTCACGGCGTCCTTGTCGATCGGTTCGCCGGAATCGAAATCGGTGAGCATATCGAGCGTGAAGGAGTCGAGAGCGCGCTGCATCTCAGCGTCGCGGTCGCCCGCCGAACCCTTCGCGGTTAAGGTTATCGTCTTCTCAAGCGTGATGTCGGGTTCCTTGTCATCGATTGTGAGATTGAACTTGAAAAGCGCCTTGATCGAGACCTCAGTGTCGGTCTCAGGCAGGGTAATGACGCCGCTGCCGTTTGAGTAGCCCGGAATGCCGGCGTTGATTGTTACGATGTCGGTCTGTTCGGTGCTCCAGGTGAGTCCGATCCAGCCGAATCCATCTGGAGCGGTCGGGAGAACGAGGTTCTTGTCGACCTGATCAGCCGAGGTGTTCCCGCCTTTGATCGTGTCGAAAGTGATAGCGTCGAGCGCCGGGGTCATCGCCGCGACGACAAGGTCTCTGTTCCACGGGATGTAGAGACGGAACTTGTATTCGCTTTCAGCGCCGTTTGCGCCGAGCTTCACGGTGATGTACGAGTAGCCGAACTTCATTCCGCTTGACGAAGGATCGCGGTAGAAGTAGGTTATCGTGCCGTCCGCGGCGACTCCGCAGGTGCCCTCGGGCATGGGAGTTCCGATATCCGAGATTGTGCAGGTGATGTCGTCGACGTTTTCGAAGGACGTGTAATCGCCGAGCTTCTTCTCGATTGCTTTCTTCAGGCAGCCGATTACGTTCGTGTCAGTGCCGTACACGGCGATGATCTGAGTCGGGAGCGTCTTAACAAGCTCGTTGAGCTCGGTCTTTGCGGTCGCGGAGAGCGAGTAAACCCTGACAGTGAAGCTCTTGGCGTCGCTGAATTCTCCCTTGGAGACAGTCGCGGTGAGCTTGACCTCAGTGTTTCCGCTTGCGGGGAGGTTGACCGTGCCGTCATTCGAGATGACGTTTGTTTTGTCGGAGACCCAGGTGATTGCCGAGCCGTTAGCTCCGGTCGTCGGGAGTACGAGATCGGTCGCCTTGCGCACCTCAGAGACGATCGCGAGCGAGTTCAGGTCGTTCATGACATCGGTCTGATCCTGCGGGACAACCGGAGTGTGTCCGCCCTGCCACCTGAGGACCGGATAGCCGTCATTCTGTCCCTCGTCAGCCGCGTTGAAAGCGTCGCCGAGAGTCTGAGCGAAGAGGTCGGTCTTCATCTTGTTGGTAGTCATAACGACAGTGTTGTCGGCCCCGTTTCCGAAGTAGCCGATTCCGCCGTTATAAATCGTCGAGGCGCGCTTCTGATAGAAGCTGTTCTCGAGGTACCAGCAGTTCGTTACCTGAGCGACCATTATGCCCTTGCCGTCCGCGTCGGTGATGTTTCCGGCGATAGCGCCGCAGAAGGGCTGTCCGGAGGTCGACTCATGAGTGCAGACGACCTTTCCGACGTTGTAGCAGCGGGTGGTTGATGCTCCGGTCTTGTTCTGTGCGCCGACAATGCCTCCGCTGCGGGAGTATCCACGAACCTCGCCCATATTGTAGCAGTCGCTGATCGACGATTCGGAGACACCGACTATACCGCCGACTCCGCCGTAGGATTTAGCGGTGTTTTCAACCTTTCCGTAGTTTACGCAGCCTGAGACCGCGCCGTAAGCGTAGCCGACGATACCGCCGAGATAGGTGTAGCTGTTTATTATATATTCGGACGCGTTGTGCGAGGAATAGATATGACCATAGTTTGCGCAGTTCTTTATGCTGCCGGTGTTGTAGAGAATTCCGACGATGCCGCCGATTCTCTGCCAGGTGGTCGAGACCTCCATGTAGTTCACACAGTTCTCAAACGAACCGTAGGAGGTGAGGCAGATGCCGCCGATGTTCGAGGTGTCCGGTTCGGTAACGTTATATGCTCCGGTGACAGTGACATTCTTGACCAGACTGCCTTCGCCGTTGTAGCCGAAGAGCGAGCAGTCAAGACCCTTTATGGTCTTGCCGTTTCCGTCGAACGTTCCGGTGTACTGATAATTATAAGTTCCGATAGATGTCCACTTGTTCGACGAGAACTCGTCGTTTATGTTGATGTCGCAGAGCAGCTTCGCGTTAATAGTTTTGTTTCCGTCATTCACCTGCTTTGCGAACCACGCGAGCTCCTCAGCCGACGCGA
>CAKSOR010000099.1 GCA_934477985.1 uncultured Eubacteriales bacterium | reverse complement strand
CCCCGACACCCCCCACCTTTCCCCAAACCTTTTCAATCATCAGTTTGTTTTTTTTCCTATTGCTTGTTTCTGCAAATGGGGCAGCTTTTTGGGGGTGTCGGTTTCTACTCTCCGCGACCTGGGATAGACTTTTGAAATTGTTTGCTTTTGAATAGTTCCACGTCTTCACGAAAAAAATCGCTCCGGTTCTCCGGAGCGGTTTTGTGTTTTATTCAGTAATCAGCCACGCGCCGACAGCCGCCGCGTTTTCCGAGACGTCCTCCGGCACAAGCTCGCCGCCCGTGAGCTCGCCGAGCGCCGTTCTGAACGGCTCGCTGCCCGCGATAAGCACTCTTCCGCCGGTCGCTTTCACAGACCTGACGTCGTCGCGAAGCACCGCGCCAAGCAAAAAGGAATACAGCTGTTCTCCGGTCGCGCCGATAAAATTCGCGAGAACCCTGACCTTGAAGAGCGCCTCGTTTATGCCGTGCTTTTCGGCGTAGTCGAAGCCCTCGCGCAGGAATTCAGTGTCTGCGAGCCTCGGAAAAGCGTCGCCGATCGACTGCTTCAGTATCGTATTCTCAGCCGCCGCGCGGGAGAGCTCGCCCGAGAGCGATGTGCGAAAGGCGGTTATCCTGCCTTCTCTGACCTCGACGATTTTCATGTGCGAGCCCGGCATGAGCATCGTGAGATCGCCGCGAAGTCCCGTCATATGCAGCGTTCCGACGATTTCGGTCTCCTCGCCGCGCATTATGTCGAGCGAGTCGAGCGGTTTGCTCTTCGGGTCGGTAAAGGTTCTGACTCCGGGGATAAAGCGCATCGGAAGAGAGGTTATCTCAGGGATATCCGTCTGAACGACGGCGTTTTTCAGTTCATGGAGTCCGGCGGGCGCGGTGATATGCGGGATATTGCAGAGTCCGGATTCCGAGCCGATCATTCCGGACAGCGCGGCATGCGAGACAGCGCTCTCACTCAGCCCGTTCGCCGAAAGCAGACGCGAAATACCGTCCCTGACCGAAGCGGAGAGCTCACAGCGCTTATCCCGCGCGCCGACTCTGAGCTTCAGTCGGTCGACGACCCTGCCTTCCGCGACAAGACTCAGGCGGGTATTGGTCGTCCCGCCGTCTATGGATATAATCATCATTTTACGCGGCAGGCTTCCGAGAAATTCTTCGCGTTTTCGCGTATGAGGTCGAGCCTGCCCTCCTCGCAGAGTTTCCGGTTCGCGATAGCTCCGCCGATACCGAACCCGGCACAGCCCGCGGCGAGGTAATCGGGGACATTTTCGAGCGTGACTCCGGCGACGGCGAGCAGTCTGGCGTTGTTGAGCGGCGCGAGCACGTGCTTCACGAACTGCGGTCCGAGGCAGCAGACCGGGAAGAGCTTTACATAGTCCGCTCCGGCGTTATGCGCGTTGAATATCTCAGAGACGGTCATCGCGCCGGGGATTGAGACGAGATCGAGAAGCTTTGTCCGTTCGATTATATAAGGGTCAGTGTTCGGGGAGATTATGAACTGACCTCCGGCGTATTTTGTCGCCTTGAGCTGCGAAATTCGCGTGACAGTGCCCGCTCCGATGTACATTCTGCCCTCGGTGTGCCTGACGGCGCGCTCTATCATCCGGGCGGTCGTCTCCTCAGGGATGATTCCGGCGGTGTCGTAGGTTATCTCGGCAAGACGGATTCCGCCGTCGTAAAGCGCGTCCAGCACGTCGCAGATCATGTCCTCCGGTATTCCGCGAAGGATGCAGACAAGCCGGTTCTCAGCCATTATCTCGTTAAAGTTTTTCATATCGTTATCTCCTGTAAAGTAAATTCAGTCGTAGAGCTTGTTCCCGCAAAAGCCGAGCAGGCGGGAAATTTTCAGCGCCGACTCGGGGATCAGCTTCTCGCTGCGCTCGCGGGTCTCATCCGTGAAATTGACATCGAGCATCGCGACGCTTATCGCCCCGGCGACCTTGCCCGACGCGTCGCGGATCACGGCGGCGGTGCAGCGGACATGCTGATTGTCCTCGCCCATGTCGTGCGCGAAGCCCTGCTCTCTTATCCTCGCGAGCTCGTCAAGCAGCGCGTCAACAGTTGTTATCGTCGTCGGCGTGTGCGGCTCAAGTCCCCGCGCGGCGATCTCCTTCACGCGCTCCTCAGGCATCGCGGCTAAGATAGCCTTGCCGAGTCCGGTCACATACATCGCGCGTTTCGCGCCGATCGGACAGATCGAGCGTATCGGCTGAGAGGACTCTAACTTGTCAAGGTAGATGACCCAGCCGTTGTCCTCGACCGCGAGATAGCAGGTTTCGCCGAGCTCGTCGCGTACAGCCGAGAGAATCGGCTCGGCGATCTTCCGGAGGTCTGTGTTCGCAAGGTAGCTCATGCCGACGAAATACGCCATAGGACCTATGACATAGGTCTTGGCGCGGTCTGAGGTGCGCATTATGAAGCCGCGGTCGGCGAGTATTGTGACTATATCGAAGACGCTGGTTTTCGGGTAGCCGAGCTTTTTTGTTATGTCGCTGACCGTCAGCGGCTCATGGCTGTCGGCGAAGAGCTCCAGGATGTCGAGTACGCGTATCGCGGAATTGTTCATTGTTCTGCCTTTCGTTCGTATATGCGATTTTTTATTATTATACCACGCATTGAAACGAATGTCAATAGCAAATTTATTTTCAGTTTTTTTCAAAAATCCCTTGACAAACCGCTTCCGGTATGCTATAATTGAAATCAGCCCGGATTTCAGAACGACGTTCGCATATGCGAATAATCAGCTTAACCATTATACCACAAACACAGCACTTTGTCAATAGGTTTGTGAAAATTAATTTCGAAAGGACAGCTTATAATGAAGAAAAGACAACTCTCAATATTCCTGCTCGCCGCGACGCTGCTCACGACGTCCTGCGGGAGCGGTCAGACCGTCACGCCGCAGGTGACTGATGAGGATACTACAACTGAGGCGGTGAGCGACACAAAGTATGCGGACTCATTACCCGAACTCAACTTTAATGAGCGCACCGTTACCTTTCACTGTTCAGAGTCCGCGCCCGACCTTATAGCCGACGACACCGGCGACGTGGTAGACAGCGCGATATATGCCCGCAATACCTCGGTTCAGGAGAGACTCAACGTGAAGTTCGATTACATAACCGTCACCGACCAGGGAGCTCAGATGAAAGAAGCGAAAAAGCTCCTTGTCGCCGGAGACGACTCGGCGGATATCATCGCGGGCGTTCAGTTCATGATGATGCCGCTCGCGCTTGAAGGCTATCTTTCAGATCTTTCCGGCGCGAAATACCTCGACTATGACAAGCCATATTGGGCGGACAGCTACATGTCCGCGAGCCAGTGGGATTCCAGCCGCTACGCGCTCATCGGCGACATCTCGCTCTCGATGCTCAGAGAGATGAGCTGTATATTCGTCAACAAACGGCTTTACAGCGACGCGTTCGGCTCGATAGACGATTTCTATTCCGACATACTCGACGGAAAGTGGACGTTTGACGTCATGAACCGCTATGTGAAGGAAGTCTGGCAGGATCTCAATTCGAACGACAAGGCTGACGACGGAGATATAATCGGAATGCGTTCGATTCCGGGCTCACCGACCGAGCATTTCGCGTTCTCGGCTGGAATGAAGTTCACCGAGCGTTCCTCTGACGGAACTATTTCGCTCATAAAGAATCAGGAGCGCAACGCGCGGGTCGCCGAGGCTATATACAAGCTGTTCTTCGAAAATCCCGGTAGCTACGTCGACGGCGGACGCGACCTTGTTCCGCAGGTAGTCGACCCGTTTATAAACGGTCAGCTTCTCTTCTGCCCGATACGCACCGGAACAGCCGACTCGTTCAGGTCGATGACCGACCCATACGGTATCATCCCATTCCCGAAGCTCGACGAGAATCAGGAGAGCTATAAGGCGCTCGTTCATGACGTAGCTACAATGTTCGCTATCCCGGCGCTTAAGGGCAGTGACCCCGAGTTATGCGCTGTGCTCGAAGCTATGTGCGCCGAGAATTACCGCTCGGTAACGCCCGCCTACTACGAGGTAGCTCTGAAGGTGAAATACACTCAGGACGACGCGTCGGTCAAGCTGCTCGACATGATACACGACAACGTCACCACCGATTTCATGTATATAAACAACTATTGCTTCAATAGCGGCGGCTCGCTCGGGACGATAATGCGCACGCTCACCCGCGAGAAGAATCCGAACTATATGTCGACCTATGACTCGATGAAGACGCAGGTCGAGACATCGCTCAAAGAGCTGATAAACAAGCTCGGATAACAGTCATTCTTTAAAGGAGACAATACCATGGAAAAGCTCTGCAACAACATCCTCCTCCCCGACGATTTCGCGTCGAAGCCCTCCGACCCGCGAAACGTCCCCTACCTGAATTCCCCGCCCGAGGTTATAAACGTCACGGTCGGACGCCAGCTCTTCGTCGACGACTTTCTCATCGGGTCGACCGACCTCTCGCCCGAATACCACAAGGCGAGGAAGTTCGAGGGCAATCCGGTGCTCTTCCCCGAGACTGACTGGGAAAAGGAGGGCAGTCCGGTCGCCTGCCCGAAATCCGGCGCGGTGCTTTACGACGAGAAGGAGCGCCTCTTCAAGATGTGGTACGAAGCCGGCTGGCTCAGGCAGATGTGCTACGCGTACTCACACGACGGAATAAACTGGATCCGCCCCGACCTCGGTCTCGAGCCCGGAACTAACAAGATAATGCTCTTCAATCACGCGAAGGGCTCGAAGGAAAATAATCCCGCGCAATATCTCCGCCCCGACTCGACGACCTTCTTCATCGACGACAACGATCCCGACCCGAACCGCCGCTACAAGATGTATCTGCGCAATCCCGGCGGATTCTATCCGGGAATAATCGGCACGTCGCCAGACGGTGTTCACTGGGAGAATCTCACGCTGACCACAAATGTCGGCGACCGCTCGACCGCCTTCTACAACCCCTTCCGCAAGAAGTGGGTCTACTCGATACGGAGCGGCTGGAAGGATCGCTCAAGGCAGTATCACGAGTGCGACGACCTCTTTGAGGGCAGGCACTGGAATCCCGACGCCGCTCCGAAGTGGCTTGCGACCGACGAGCTCGACCTCTCCGACCCCTACATCGGAATGCCGCCGCAGCTCTACAACGTCGACTGCGCCGGATACGAGAGCATAATGCTCGGAATGTTCGAGATTCACAAAGGACCTGAGAACAACTTCTGCGGCGACCGCGGAGTGCCAAAGATAACCGAGCTTGAGGCGATGTACAGCCGCGACGGCTACAACTTCTCCCGCCCCGACCGCGACCCGATAATAAACGCCTCGAGATATAAGGGCGCGTGGGATCGCGGCTACGTGCAGTCTGTCGGCGGCATCACGATAATAAACGGCGACGAGCTCTGGATTTACTACATCGGCTTCGGCGGCGACGAGCGCTTCGACCGCTCGTATTCGGCGGACGACAACCAGACCGGAATGTATAAAAACGGCGCGACCGGAATCGCGAAGCTCCGCCGCGACGGCTTTGTCTCGATGAACGGCAAAGGCAGCCTGCTCACCCGGAAGCTCGAATTCAGCGGCAAGGAGTCGATGAGCGTCAACTGCAAGGGCAGCGTCAGAGTGACTCTCATAGACGGCGAAAATCAGCTTGCGGACGCGTATTTCAGCGGCGACTCGACGAACGCCCGGCTTGACTTCGGCGGCTTTGAGGTGAAGACGCTTGAGGGCAGACCCTTCCGTGTCCGCTTCGACCTCGACGGAGAGTTATACTCCTTCGGCTTTGCCGACAGAAACGGCGATTTCGGCGGAGCGCATGCCGGCGGTGTTGTCAGATAAACGAAAAACGGCTCGCTCGCGCGGGTCGTTTTCTCTTTTTGAAAATTTCAAAAACACTTGACTTTTCCCTTTTCGGGTAGTATAATAGAAGGACATCAACACAAGGGAGAAAATCATGCTTCTGACTCGAAACAAAAGTCTTTACCGCACCATAATCACTCTCGCGATACCTATGGTGCTTCAGAATCTCATAACCTACTCGGTCGGACTCGCCGACAACCTGATGATCGGTTCGCTCGGCGACAGCGCGATCTCCGGCGTCTATATGGGCAACCAGGTGCAGACGGTATTGCAGGTGCTGAGCGCCGGAGTCGAGGGCGGAATCCTGCTGATTTCCGCGCAGTACTGGGGAAAGAAGGATACCGGGAGTATCCGCCGGATAACCTCTATCGGCGTCTGGTTCTCGCTGCTTTTGGGGCTCTTCTTCTCGGTCGTGACAACCGTCGCGCCAAGACAGGTCATCTCGATCTTCACCGACGTTGAGCCGGTAATCGACAACGGCGTCGAGTACCTCTCGATGCTCTGCTACTCCTATGTATTCTTCGCGCTGACACAGGCGATGACCGCGTCTATGCGGAGCGTCGAGTCGCCGCGCATCGGGCTTGTGGTCTCGTCGGCGTCGCTCGTAATCGACGTGACGCTCAACTACGTACTGATCTTCGGAAAGCTCGGCTTTGAGCCGATGGGCGTCAGAGGCGCTGCGCTCGCGACGCTGATCGCGCGTATCTCGGAGACCGTGATAATCTTCACCTACGTCCGCTTCATCGACAGAAAATTAGAGTTTCGCGTCAGGATGATGAGGACGATCGACACCGGACTCCTGAAGGACTTCTTAAAGTACGGCACGCCGCTGATACTCGGTCAGCTTGTCTGGGGAACGAACCTCTTCGCGAACTCGATGATTTTAGGTCACCTCGGTGAGAGCGTCACAACCGCGGTCAGCATCGCCAATACGCTCAATAACCTCATGTACGTCGCGGTCAACGGACTCGCCGGAGCGGTCGGAATCGTCACCGGCAAGAAGGTCGGCGCGGGCGACATCGACGACATCCGCGAGTATTCAAAGACCGTGCAGATCGGCTTCCTCTGCCTTGGGGTCGTCACGTCGGCGTTCTTCCTTCTGACCGGGAACGCGTTCATCGGTCTCTACGACATCACGCCGGAGTCGGCTGAGTACGCAAGACAGTTCATCCACGTCCTCTGCGTGACGGCGATCGGAACATGCTATCAGTGTCCCTGCCTGTTCGGGCTGGTCAAATCCGGCGGAGACGTCAGCTTTGTCTTCAAGAACGACACAATAGCGGTCTTCTGCGTCGTGATTCCGTCGGCGCTGATAACCTCGCTTGCGGGCTGTCCGCCGTGGATAGTCTTTCTCTGCCTTAAATCCGACCAGATATTCAAGTGCTTCGTCGCGTTCGTCAAGATTCAGAAGTACAACTGGATGAAGAACCTGACAAGGCAGGAAGCGTAAAAATTCACCCGGTCTCATCAAAGCGAGACCGGGTGTTTTCTATCTGAGCCTCATATCTTCTTCTCAAGGCAGACGAGATCAATTCCGTTTATCCCATTGAAATCGCAGTGAACAATCCCGACCTCCTTGTAGCCGAGCTTCTTATATAATCCTCTTGCCGGGATGTTTATAGCGTTCGTGTCCATCCTGAGGAAGTGACAGCCGTTCTCGAGCGCGTATTTCTCGTAGAAGCCGACGAACGCCGTGCCGTAGCCGCGTCCCTTCTCAAGCGGGTCGACCGCCAGCGTGTGAAGCACCATGACTTTGTCGTCCGGCGCGTCGTACTCCCACTTCACCTTGCTGTAGACGTCGACCTGAGCCTTGTTGATCCGCGCCGAGGCGACGACCCTGCCCTCGGCTTCCATGACGAAGAGCTCGTTCTTCTCAAGCATGTCCCGCGCGTCCTCGATCGTCGGGTAGATTCCCTTCTTCCAGCCGGTCAGCGCTTTGACCCTCTCCTCGTTGTCCTGGATACGCTCGTAAATCGCCGCGATCTGTTCGGTATCGCTTTCTTTTCCTCTTCTGACAATGTGCATTTTCTTTTCCTCCTGAATCTTTTTCCTCATTTTTCCGGGAGTCATCCCGAAGTGTTTTCTGAACGCCGCGACAAACGCGGTGTCAGACGCGAAGCCTGCCGCCTGAGCTATCCCGGATATCTGAACTCCGTCGCCAAGCATCGCGGCTGCGCGGGTCATCCTCACCGAGCGCGCGTATTTTCCCGGCGGCATTCCGGTAAGCCTCCCGAACAGCTTCAGAAAATAGAATCTGTCGAGATGTACTCTCGCCGCTATCTCCGCGCCGTCACTGAGATTCTCAAGGCAGATATACCCGATCGCGCGGTCTATCCGCTCGTCCCCGGTCGATCTGAGTCTCTTCACGCGGTCGCAGAGACTTAAAAGCAGCTCGAGAAGCAGTCCGGCGTCCTCCTTTGCCTCGCGCACGGGAATCGTCCTGAAG